>CAZFGM010000944.1:0-2458 GCA_964518515.1 uncultured Alcaligenaceae bacterium
CCGTGGGACGATCCCGAGGGCGCCCTGCAGAAATACCTTGCGGAAAAGGATAGCCTTCATGCCGGGTTGACACCCGCTGACACCGGCGAGGGGTTGACCGTTTTCCTTCTTTGCGCAAAGTTCTTGACCACGAAAAAGCGGATGCTGGAGGCCGGAGAGCTGAGCATTCATTCCTTCAACGACTACGCCAAGGTTTGTAAACGGCTGGTCAAGGTGTTCGGCAAGCATCGGTTTGTTGCGGACCTTCGCCCCGACGATTTTGAGCGGTTGCGGTCCAAGATGGCAAGGACCTGGGGCCCAGTCCGCCTGGGAAATGAAATCAACCGCGTGCGCGTGGTTTTCAATTACGCCTTGAAAGGGGGCCTTCTCGACAAGCCGATGGTGTACGGGGAGGGTTTCCGCCGCCCGACGAAAAAGACGTTGGGAAAACATCGCGCGGAACAAGGACCGAAGATGTTTGAGACCGAGGAAATCCGCCTGATGCTGGCCGCCGCCAAGCAACCGTTGCGGTCCATGATATTGCTGGGTGTGAATTGCGGATACGGTAACTCCGACATCGGCACGCTGCCCCTGTCCGCCCTGGACCTGGAGGGCGGTTGGCTGTCCTACGCCAGGCCAAAGACGGGCATCGACCGCCGTTGTCCATTGTGGACTGAAACCGTGGCCGCGCTCAAGGACTGGCTGGCCGTCCACCCCGAGGCGAAGAAGCCGGAACATGCCGGGCTGGTGTTTCTGACCGCGAAGGGTGACACCTGGGCCAAGGCTACAAGTGACAATCCTGTTTCAAAAGAAACCCGCAAGCTGCTGGACAAGTTGAACATAAACAGGCATCGAAATTATTACAGCTTGAGGCACACGTTCCAAACCGTAGCGGACGAGTCCCGCGACTTCGTTGGCGTCCGCACCATCATGGGCCATGTCGGAGAAGACATTGCCGATGTGTACCGCGAGCGCGTGAGCGACGAGCGTTTGCAAGCCGTGGTCGATCATGTTCACAAGTGGCTTTTTGGGAATGCGGAAATGAAGTAGACATTCGACACTTCGCCTCCGTTGCGGAGAAGGCCGCGTGGTCAACCGGGCAAGGCCGCGGGTAGCTACTCCCGCGGTCCAGTTCTTCTTGTTCTATTGTGCCTTGGCCAAAGCGTGGCCGGTCAAAAGCGAGCTAGAAGGTTGCCTCCTCCAATCGGGTTCGCTCGCCCGCCTGCCACGGCGGCAGCCGGGCGGCGAGGGCGCGGATTTCGTTGTTAAGCTTTTTCTCATGCATATTTATTCTCCCCGATCTGCCGATCTGTCACCTTTTCTGTGGAACCCTTGGAAGGGTTGGAACCACTTTTGGGGTTAAGCGCTAGTGAGAGCGCACAACCCGTTTAACCGGGGAAAGTGGTTCCAACCCTTCCAAGGGTTCCACAACCTTCTGTCATCATTCCGATCCATCTATCCCGTTTCGCAGGTCGATCCCCCGGTACAGGAAGGGCGCAACGCAGGTTACAGGTGCCCCGCGACAACTTGCGTTCGCGCAACAGGTGATGCAGGTAGGAGCGGACTTCTTCGAGCTGGAGTTGCTCGGGCGAGCGGTGATAGAAGTTGGCGAGGCCGACAATGGCGCCGACATAGGACTCGACGGTGCGCGGCTTGAACTGCCGCAGCTCCATCTCACGGATCATGCGTTAACGTAACGGGGTCATGGCTGCTCCTTCACAGATGGGATCACGGCCCGCTCCCAGTGAGCGTGCCTATCGCCATTGTGGCCGCAGCCATTCGCGCCCAATATTGTCAGTCGCTAGCCTGCCTCCTCCTACCGCGGAGGGGTTTTGTCCAACCCCGTTACTGGTGTAGCGCTCGAATCCCCTCTCTCCGAGGGCCTCGCCGAACAAGGTCTGGGTGCGTGCCATCTCGCCGGCGGCTTTGGACCAAGAGACGTAACCGCCGTAAAGTCGGCTTGCCCGGCTTCGGTAGTCGGTCCCGGTGACGCAGCAATCCGCGATGAAGGCGCCCACCATGTCCTGTTCGCTCTGGTAAGTTGCCGTCGCTGCCTTTTCTTCCTCCGGCAATCCTAACCCTTCCCGTTGCCATGCAAGGCAACCAAGAACCCACCAGGCCAAGATGCCCGGCAGTTCGCCGCGAAGCTTGTTAACCAGATTCTTGTCCTGTTCCTCGGCGGGAATCACGACCCCAAACGGGACAAGCCGTATTCTTCTCCAAATCGCATGATCGCTTCCCCGCACGTTGGGTTTGTGGTTGGTCACAAGCAGGGCCTTGTGCGTAGGTTTGAAACTCCAAAAATCCTCACGCATTCTGCGGGCTGTCACCAGGTCCCCGCCTGTTAGTTCCTTGACCAAGGGTTCGTCCAAGCGGCTCGTGTCAGACGATTCCACACAGACAACCAGGCGCTGGGCCAGGGAATCGCCGGCCGGGAGATCCTGGAGCAGGGCCTGCACCTGGGCGCTGCCCGGGCCGG
>CAZFGM010000945.1:0-2456 GCA_964518515.1 uncultured Alcaligenaceae bacterium
GGATTAGGAGCAAGATAAAGAGAAGGATTATGATCAAGGAGCTTCGGTTGTCTTTATCTTGCTCTTGCTCTTGTTCTTAATCCTCTTCCTACTCCTAATCTTACTTTTACTCTTGCTCTTTTTCGGATTTTCAGATCAAACAAGAAGAAACTACTGAAACGGTTACGAGCATCCCCTCTATTCCTCTCCTATTCTCCATCCTCCCTTTTTCCTGGAGGCTCCTCATGTGGACTTGCAGCAAATGCGGCCAGCGCGTGGACGACACCTTCGAAATCTGCTGGAAGTGCGGCACGGCCAGCGACGGCACCGAAGACCCCGATTTTTTCTCCCAACCCGAGGATACGTCTCCGGTGGACACCCTCACCGGGCACATTCCCCTGGGAACTGAGGAGCGCCTGGTCACGGTGACCAGCTGCAGCCTACCCACCGAGGCCCTGGCCCTGCGCCTGAAGCTGGAAGACGCCGGCATCCCGGTCTTCCTGGCCGATGAATACACCGTCGTCATGGATTGGCTGTTGTCCAACGCCATCGGCGGCATCAAGGTCCAGGTCCCGGAAAGTCAGGCCCTCCGCGCTTGCCAGTTGCTGGGGACGGGGTTGCCGGATGAAACTTCCGAGGAGGTTGCCGACCGTGAGGACCAGGGCCCGGATGAAAGAATCCAGCGAAAGGAAGAAGGCTATCGTCCGCTGGGACCCGACCCGGATATCGAGGAAGAAGACGAGGACGACGAGGACGATGAACGCGAGCGCGAGCGGGGGCGCGATTAGCTGGCCAAAAAAAGATTTGCCAAAATGGTTGTACATCGCGCTTCTGTTGCGTAATATACGCTTGTATAGAAATCGCGAGGAACGGCGATGTTGGTCGAAACAATAACGGATTCTATCCGCCTCCGGTTTACGACGCACCGCCTAGGTTCGTCCCTTTTAATCCACGCCGATTGTTTCGAGTGGATGGCAGCGGTTTCCGAATGCTCCATCCATGCAATTGTCACCGATCCTCCCTATGGCGTGAAGGAATACGACTTCGACCAGCTGGAGAAACGAACCAACGGCAAGGGCGGCATCTGGCGTCTCCCGCCGGATTTCGATGGTCACACCCGCTCTCCTCTTCCTCGTTTCACGGCCCTCAACGAAAAGGAACGGGACACGCTTTCTCGGTTCTTTGTCGATTGGACCAGGCTGGCTGTTCGCGTGCTTTGCCCCGGGGGACACCTTTTCATCGCCAGTAATGCCTTCCTGTCGCAAATGGTTTTCCGGTCGCTCGTAGCAGGGGGCCTGGAGTTTCGCGGAGAAGTCATTCGGCTGGTGCGGACCCTGCGGGGAGGCGACCGACCGAAAAATGCGGAGAAGGAGTTCCCGGATGTTTCCTCAATGCCACGCGGCTGCTACGAACCGTGGGGAGTTTTCCGCAAGCCGCTGCCAGAGGGAATGAAGGTGAGCGATTGCCTGCGGGCATACCAGACGGGAGGACTTCGCCGGCGCCCTAACGGCATGCCATTTGAGGACGTGATCGACAGCGAACGAACTCCACGGCACGAACGATGTATCGCCGACCATCCAAGTCTCAAGCCGCAGTCGTTCCTCCGCCAGATCGTCCACGCCGCTCTTCCGCTCGGGGAAGGAATCATTATGGACCCCTTCATGGGGTCCGGATCAACCATCGCTGCCGCGATTGCTTTGGGCATCCCCAGCATCGGCATTGAGCGGCATTCCCAGTATTTCAAGCTCGCCTGTAAGGCTGTTCCCCGATTGTCTAAACTCACCGTGACCCGGAAGGATTTTCTTTCCACACTATTCTGATTCCTCTTCCGTAATCTTTGCATCGTCGTGGTATATCCAGTTTTTTGTCATTTTCTCGAATCCGGCCTTCGTAACGCTCGCGGTGATTGTTCGTCTGCTCGTCTCGCTTCGTCCCGAGTACGCCCAGTCGTCCTTGGTCAGCCTCCCGAGAAAAACGCCCTTGAAGCGGAATGGCCGAGGGGCAATCCCTTTTCCCCCGTCTTGCGGGCGGTTGCTGTCGAACACGAAAACCATTAGCCAGCTTTCCTCCGGGTTGTGTCCTTGCCACCCGCTCCCATGCCGGGATGCTTTCACCTCGATTCCATCTTTCCCATGCTGCAAGGCATCTCCAGGAAACCTCCCCTTGGGAAGCAGGTCAGGGTGCCCGTTGTGGTACTGATTTTTGGCGATAGTCGGGCAATGGTTCGGGATCGTTGAGGTCATGAATTCCCCGACCATGCTGCTGAAGTTCGCGGGCATGAGCATGGACTCAAACCGCCGAATGCCCTTGGTATTGAGCTGCTGATTGATGAAGCCAAGGAAATTCACAAACTCGCTCATCGCCAGGTAAATGTGGGCAGTGGTCAGGCCGTAGGGAATGGTCGCCGCTGGGTTGAACTTGTCCTTCCTCACAGGTACCGGTGTGCACGCAGCCAGCTCCAATTCATCTGCTGGAGC
>CAZFGM010000946.1:0-2450 GCA_964518515.1 uncultured Alcaligenaceae bacterium
GGGAGCAGGAGAGCGTCGGTTCAAATCCGACCACGCCGACTGATTGGGATGTCCGAACGCAAGAACCGTCTGAGGGGAAACGTCCGTAGGGAACAGCCTCTGCGCCGCTGCGAGTGTCGCCGGGGGTCGGGCGACCCCGTTAAAGAATGGGAGGGCGAAGCTCCGGATGAGCCGGCCCATTCGGGAAATGCGGCTCGGCAGGAGCCGCGCCCTTCCGGCTACGCGTCTTTCAGCAGGCTGCTGGGCGGCACGCCACGGAGGGCCTTCGCGACAGTCTATCAAAGCCGGTGCGTCTGAATTCGTTGCGGTGTGGCCCAACGGTAAGGCGGCTCCCTGTTAAGGAGACGATTGCAGGTTCGATTCCTGCCACCGCAGCTGCGCTCGGCCCGTTCGGCGTTCGGTGATGCCGCCACCCTCTCACGGTGGCCAGATGGGTTCAACTCCCATACGGGCTGCTCAAGAGCCTGCTTGGCGTTTAGCCGCCCTCGGGGCGGGTCACCGAAGGTCTCCTTTTACCCCGGTGGTGAAACGGACATCACGCGACCGTGCGAAGGTCGAGGTCTGGGTTCGACTCCCGGCTGGGGTGCTGTTATCCTCGGAGTGTGCCCCAGCGCACGCGACTCTCCGAAGGTCGCAGACAAGGTTCGATTCCTGGCGCGGATACTCCGGTGTAGCTCAACGGTCGAGCATCCCGCTGAAGCCGGGAAGGTGTTGGTTCAATTCCAACCGCCGGAAATGAGAGGCTGTCCGAAAAGGGATCCCTCGATTCCCCCAAAGGTCCTGTCCCCTTTTCGGACAGCCTCGGACGCGTCCATGATGTAACGGTCGCCTGCCACCTTGCCATGGTGGACGTGCGGGTTCAATTCCCGCTGGACGCTCTCGTTCGGGATACGGGGTAGCTTGGAGTACCCGCCTGCTTCGGGAGCAGGAGAGCGAAGGTTCGAATCCTTCTATCCCGACTGCAACAGGATGTAGGAAAGCCCGGCCAATCCGCCAGCTTGGGGTGCTGGAGAGCGCGGGTTCGAATCCCGCCATCCTGACTGCCCGGTTTAGGTTTGCGACGGCAAGGGATTCTGCGTGCGCTAAGGCGAGCGGCAGTTGATAATCTACCCGTAGGACGGACATTCTTGTCCGTCCCATCCCTGCGGACGGACAGGAATGTCCGTCCTACGGAGGTAAGTTATTTCCTGCCGCTCGCCTAAACGCAAGCCCGAAGCGCTCTCGTGGAGCAGTCTGGAGTGCTCGCCACCTTGACATGGTGGACGAGGTTCGAATCCATCCGGGAGCACAGGCAATTGGGCTGCTGGTCCAACAGGAGGACGCCGCCCCCGCACGGCGGAGGTCGGGGTGCGACTCCCCGGCGGTCCACTAAAAAACCCACCCGCGATCGGGGTGGGTTTTTTGTTGCACAGAAGGACCCGCGGGCTCGAAGACTCGCCCGCGGGCGGGGTGATCCTTAACGGAGATAGTACGGCGTGTAATAGGTCGCTCGGGGCGCGAAGGATACACTTGGGGAGACGTACGTCTGGGTGTAGACGCCGCGCGGCCGAAAGATGCCCAGGCCGACAAACGTCCGCGTCGTGACCACGCTCGGGGCGGCCAGCAGCGGGGCGGAATACACCGTGGTCGCCGGGTAGTAAGAAGTGTAAGCCGGCGGGTAATACACCGTGGTCGGCGGATAGAAAACGGTCGGCGGGGCATAATACGTCGTCACCGGCGGGGCATAATAGGTCGTCACCGGCGGGGCGTAGTAGCTCGTCGTCACCACCGGCGGGGGATTGATCACCACCGGCGCCGGATAGTACACCGTGTACTGGGCGTGCACTCCAGCGGCGGCCACCGCCAGAATCGCCAGAGCCAGACAGGTCGTCGTCAGGAAGCGTTGCATAGCATTCTCCTTGAAGTAAAGACAAGGTTCGCCACACATCCCACGAACGCACCAACCGCTGTCATTCTGGCGATCCAGGTTTCGACTGTCAATGGTCGGCCGCTTTTTTGCCCTTTGGCGGAGTGGTCAAAAATCGGCAAATCTTTGTCGCGAGCCAGGAACTGCGTGATAAGATCCTTCTCGGCCTCGCTAATCCAGCCGCGTTCTTTCAGCAGGTCGGCTAGCGCTTTGTCTTTACGCGCCGTCCAGGCGGCACACGCATCGACGAACTGGGACTTATCGATGAAGTTGACCTGCAACGCCAAAACGCCAAAAAGCAAATTGTGATCGGCAAATTCCGGCGAATTCAAGTGCGGGTAGACCATGACCGGTTCTCCGCAAATAAACTATCGGGGGATGAGATTTTGACAGGCGCGCGGTACGGATCACTGGGGAGCCGAACGGTTACAAGAGGCTGTCCGAAAAGGGGACAGGACCCCTCCAATTGTGCCGTAAATCTTTATTAATCGTGGAAAATTCAAGGGTCCTGTCCCCTTTTCGGACAGCCTCTAAGATATTGCTA
>CAZFGM010000947.1:0-2443 GCA_964518515.1 uncultured Alcaligenaceae bacterium
TAGGCACCGAGTCCACGGCTGAAGCCGAACGGCGAGAAACCCCGTGAACGGGGTTGAAAACCAAGGACGCGGTTTTCCCCAACCCGCCCTCAAGGGGCGGGCCTACACCGCTGGCGCGGCAAGCCCCGTGAACGGGGCTGTGAACAGGGCAACCATAAAGCCTCCTTCCCGATTACTTTGCTACAGTCTCGAAAAAGGCCGGGGAACAATTCCCCGGCCTTTCGCATTGCCGAAGCCGTGCCTCGCATCACGGCTGAAAGCTATCGATCAGTTTTTTGAGGTTGTCGGCGGAGATATTGCCGCGGAGGATGAGGTTGCTGCCCTGGGCGGTGGCTTGCAGGGTCTTGACGGCGTCGGCCAGGGGCTGCAGCTTGGCGTCATCCTGGGCCAGCCCGGCGACCAGGAAGCGGACGAACTGGATGCCGGTGTTGGCCTTATTGGCGAATTCCTTGGCGGTGGCGGCGTCCTTGGTGACCACGCCCAGATGGAGCTGCAGGTCCTTGGCGATGGTGACGGCGCCGCTGAGGCCTTCGACGCTCTTGAGGGCGTCAAGCTTCTCATTGACGTTGGGGGCCTCGGCGGCCAATTTCGCCAGGGCGCTGCCGGTGGCCACGAAGCTGAGGCTTTGCTTGGCGCTGGTGGCTTTCAACAACGAGCTGATTTCCTTCTTGAGGGTGGACTTCTTGGTGCCGGCGGCCCGGCCGAGAACGCCCTTCATGTTCTCCTCCGCGGAGCACACCGCCATGGTTTTGTTGTTGAGCAGGGCGGCGTAAATCCGCTTTTCCCCGGGCGCCGTGATTTCAAAAACCCGGAATTTACCGGCCTTGGTGATTTTGACCAGGTCGCCTTGGGCCTTGGCGGCATCTTCCGCCGTCTTGGTAATCTTGTCGGGGTTGAAGTTCCCCTCGATGATCACCAGAAAGGCATCGGAATCCTTGGTCGGCGGACCGGCGATGGTCAGGCTGGTCAAATCCTTATACAGATCGAAGCCGGCGTCTTGCAGGAACTTCTCGGCACCGGGCCCCAACTTCTCTTTGATTTGGTCTTTGACAAAGTTCAGGACTTTCGGGTTGGCCTTGAGGAACTCGGAATCGAGGATTTGCCGAAAATTGGTGGTAATGACGATTTCCGTATTGCCGGGGAAATACTTGGCATCCGCGGCGGTCGTCGCCTGCGACGACACCATCAGGGCAGCCAGGGCCAATCCCGCCGCCCACAATCGACCGGTTCGCAGCATGGAAATTCTCCTGAATAAAGGGAGTTTACGTTTGGCCATGAGAATAATCCTTTTCCCTTACCTAGGCAAGGAGGATTTGGTTTCAAGGCATGGGAATTTAAATCTTTGCGGCGTTGGGCCTTGGTACAATAGACCGTTACGGCACGCGGAGTGTGCCTACTACAACCACCGGAAAACCATGAAACAACCGCGCCTGCTGATGTGTCCGCCGGATTATTACGGCATTGAATACGAGATCAATCCGTGGATGAGCCGGTCGCGCGGCAGCGTGGCGGAAAAGGCGCATCGCCAGTGGCAAGCGCTGTATCAAGCTCTGTGCTGCCTGGGCGTGCAGGTAGAACTCATGACGCCGCAGCCCGGCCTGCCCGACCTGGTGTTCACCGCCAACGCCGGCCTGGTTTTCGGCCAGCGCTTTTTCAGCTCGCGTTTTCGCCATTACGTGCGGGCCCGCGAATCGCCGTACTTCGATACCTGGTTTCAGAAGAACGGCTTTACGGTCGAGCATTTGCCGGAGGAATTGTATTTCGAAGGGGCCGGCGACGCCTTGTTTTGCGGGCCGATCCTGTTTGCCGGCTACCGCATTCGCAGCGACGTCGGCGGCCACCAGTTCCTCGGCAAAATCCTCGAGCGCCTGGTCCTACCCCTGGAGCTGGTCGATCCGCGGTTTTATCACCTGGATACCTGTTTCTGCCCGCTGGCGCCGGGCGAAGCCCTGTATTATCCGGCGGCCTTTGACGCCTACGGCTTGAAGGTGCTCCGGTCGCACATTCCTCGCCTGCTGGCGGTGGACGACAAGGAAGCGCTGCGGTTCGGCGGCAACGCCGTGGTCGTCGGCAAGACGGTCATCACCAACACCGGCTGCGAAAAACTGGCCGCCGATTTGAAATCCTGGGGCTATCAACCTCTCGCGGTGGAGCTGGACGAATTCCTCAAGGCCGGCGGCAGCGCCAAATGCTTGACCTTGCGCCTCGACGGCGAGGACGCGGCAGAGTGGGATTCGTAGCCGGCAAACTCCGCGTGCTGTCACGGGGTTGGGGACGGACGGCACACTGGTGCAGCGCGCCTTGAGGTAGGTCAGGCTTTCTAGCCTGACGGGGTTGCCCAGCTTGATTGAGGTGGGACAAAAATGGGTCAGCCTGGAAAGGCTGACCTCCCAAGGAACTGTATAGCGCCGTAGTACAGCGCGCACCATTTTGGTACAGTTCC
>CAZFGM010000948.1:0-2434 GCA_964518515.1 uncultured Alcaligenaceae bacterium
CACATTCTCGCGCCGGTCCACAAAGTCCCCGCTCGCCAGCGTCCGCAACTGCTGCACCACCGCCAGCCCCAGTGTCATAACGCTGACACCCGCCGCCGTCCGCGGCCTCGCCGCCGCCTACAAAAATCTCGAAACCCCCTCGAGTGGGATAGCCATCTTGGCTGTGGTTTGCCGGCGTTAGTAATTTCGCGGCCGGCTGGGGCGACACGATGCACCACTTTGACCGGCAGCCGCTTCAGGTCCAAGGCCGGCCAACTCTTCTCCAACGGCAGCTTCGACGTCTTGAGCAAGCGTTCGATGCGGTGCTGCCGCCGCTGCTGACACTCGCGCTGGGCCAGCTCCAACAAAAAGTTGGCATAGCTCCACGATTGGGCCGTCGCCTGCCTGAGCTTCGGGGCCACGGGTTGGGTCAGACAAAAGTTGGGTTACGATTATGTAGTGGACCGGACCTCGGGTTCCTACAACCTGGGCGTGGGGGTGGGAACCATCCACCATGCGGCAATGGGCAATGGTTGGGGTGTGGCCTACGGCGGTTCAACGTTGGTTAGTAATGGTGCCACGGCAATCGTGAATAATCCGAACAACCCCGAGTGGCTCCGCGACTCCGCCCGTTGGGTCCGTTTGGGGGCCAACACGGTGCAAGCGGTTTCCGCCGTGCGCGGTTTGGCTGGTCCAGCCGGGGCTTTCGCAGGAACGGTTCCCGGTGGCGGTGTAATGCTGTTGGGCATAGCTGGCTATGAGATCAGCAACCACCTTAACAATTATTTCAGCGCCGATTGGTCCAATTGGGGCCTCATCGATCATCTGGAGCGAACGGTACCCTTGGCCGCCGGGATTGCCACCGCCTTTACACCTGGTGCCCGGCAAAGTTTTTGGGGAGGATATAATCAAGGTCTGGGCGGTTGGTTTAGAAGCCTTTTCCCAAGCATTTTCCCCCCCGCAAGGCCGGGTACTCCACCTGGTTCCGTCGCTCCCGGTGGGTCGAGCCGTCGTAGAGGAAGGAGTGGACGCGCGTGTCGGGGTCGGTGACAGACTGGAAGTCTATCCCACTCATTGCGATGGTAAAAGTTCGCGAGCCGGGGGCGGCGATGGAGGAAAGAAGGCCGCTGATGTAGGTCAGGGTTGTAGTCGCGCCGTCGATGGCTGTCAGGCCGGTGAGGTTCGCGCCGGTGTAGGTGTAGAGGATGGTCTCCTTCGCGTCGGCGGACCGCGGGCTTCCCTGGAAAAGGGTCCTGACACCTTTGTTTTTCTGGAGGTGGTGAAGCCGGTGGCGAAGGCATTGCCGGCGGCGTCGAGGGCCAGGCCGTAGCCGGTGTCGTCGCCGGCGGCGTCGGTCGTGCTACTTCCTCCCTGAAAAAGGGTCCTGACACCTTTGTTTTTCCTGAAAAAGGGTCCTGACACCTTTGTTTTCCCCCGGTCAGCTCGCGTTGGTCCTCCTCTGCACGCAACCCCGGCAGTGCCATTCGGTCCTGACACCTTTGTTTTCCCCCCTTATTTTCCCTGGAAAAGACTCCCGACCCCTTTTTTTTCCGAGCTGGACGATGGACTTGTGGCCGAGGGCGTCGGTGAGGGCGGCGTCGAGGCTGATTCTTGAGATCCAAGATCCATATACCTGTTAAACAAGGCCAAGGGAGTTGTCGCCGATGTTCTGCGGCAATGCTCGTGGTTTCCCAGGAACATAAATGCCTTTACGAGATGAGTTCTGTAAAAGCCCTGATCCCCTTCAAGTAACCTCGCTTTGGCCGCGAAAAGGTGGGAGATCGCCATATGAAAAGAATCTTGGCCTTCGAGCCAAATCCCGTCTGCTTTTTCCATGAGACTAGAAGCAGCAGCTTTTTCGGTGACAAAGGATAGGTTCCGAATCCAATCCGAGAACTTTTCCTTGTCCCTTGGTGCCACTTCTTTTAACAATCCAATGACTGAGTCTGTGGCCCAAAGTAATGCGGAACCAGGCGCAATACGCTCTAGTTGGCCTATCAATTCTGCTGCCCAGAATGGACTATCAGCCAGGTATTCTGCTTTCGCTTTCTCGGTTGACATGTTAATTTCCTTCAGTGGGAGGTGGACCGTTAAACGGTCCCTCGAGAACCGGGCGATAAAAACCACGGGGATCATTAACCCAACTTATTCTCCAGTGCCGGGTGATTGTCGCACCCGAGGAGTTCCGCGCCTCCTCACCAAATCGGAGAACAATCGCCACCACCTCGCCTCCTCGGTTTCAAGCCCGCTCGGGTCCGTCCCGTTCGTCGCGTTGTTACCGACGTAGCGGTACAGGTTGGCGTCGCCGGCGGCGAAGCGGATGGGGTCTTCGCTTTGGAACAGGCCGACGTCGAAACGGTAGAAGCGGCCGCGGTAGTAGGCGAGGCCGGTCAGCTCGCTGTCGTATTCGCGGGCGGTGAACTTGTAGCGGTCGCCGTAGGACGGCGCCGTTTCG
>CAZFGM010000949.1:0-2426 GCA_964518515.1 uncultured Alcaligenaceae bacterium
TGCGGGCTGCTGGAACTCGCCGACCGGCTGTGGCCGGGGGCGGAGGGATGGTTTGAAGGCGAGAACGCGCACTTTGTTGTGTCATCACCCAAGAAATCTCGTGGCTTCTCCGAACTGATTGACAAGCTCGCGCAAGTCGGGCTCACCGGTGAACTGTCACCGGACCTCGCACTGGAGCGGGATCAGCTGGAAACCAAGAAACGGCGACTAAAAAAGGAAAACGCCGCTCTGCCAAAAAACGAGGAGCTGCGGCGCAAGGAACTCGGGACGCTGCTACGAGAAGGGATGATTGGGATCAGCGATCCCTTCAAACTGCGTCTCGATTGGTGGCAGGAGGACGAGGACAGCTATCCAAAAACATGGGCTGGAAGTCAACAAGTCCTGAGAATCGCTCAAGCTGCGTTGGTGGACACCGTTCGCGCTTTCAAGAGTGAGCAACCGTTCGACTTTCGCTGCGTAATGCAATCTTTGTCCGACCAATCTGAGGATCAGGAACCAACAACCACTCAAAGGCAAGTTAAGAAGAAGGCGAAAGACAAGGCAGAGCCATTTTATTTCGATAGTCGCCATGGCGCAAACGCCCTTCCGTTGGATATTGGCTTTTCGCCAAATGAACTCGGCATGGAGTCAAAGGCCTTTCCCGCCGTCGAATTGCTATGTCTTATCGGGCTCCAGCGTTGCCGGCCGAAGGCGACTGAGACCCCTCTGGTGTTTGAATATTTTCCGTGGCCCATGACGCTGCCGGTTTTGGTTGCACCGGCTGCGGTTTGTGGATTCCTCGGTCAGCTTATCGGCTACCGTTTCGAGAACGCTTATCGAACTGACCAGAGAAAACACAAAGGGTACCTAACTGCAACCCCATTTCGGAGGTGATCGATGAGTGACGTGCTCAAGACTTTCGACTTCTTGCTGAAAGAGGACGGGCCAGCCGCCATTGTTTTGAAGCAATGGCTCAAACCGGTTTGCGGGGATATCATCTTTCCGCCGACTTACGCGGCTCCCTCCCAAAAGAAGGGCGACCCGCCTGTCTACAATATTGATCGGTTCGGCGAGACCTCCACTCTTCGGAAGTCGTTTGAAAAGCTGGGAAAAGTCCAGACCTTCATGGACGCCGAACGGACCGAGCAGGGCAGAGAACGTTCTGTCTGCATCATCGACAGCATTCCTTCCCAAGCGAATCGGATCGAACCAGCGTTTGCCGATGCGATTGCCGAGGGAAAGTTGGTTCCCCAAGTCCTCATCAAGGTCATGATCAAGAATGACGAGGGAAAAAAGGAAGAGCAGGTCATCAACTTGCTCGACGCGGGACACCGGGCTGCGGATGCAATTGTCCGCTTCTCATCCCTGGCTGATGAACTGGGGAAGGCGATCAAAGCGCGGCGTGACGGCGACTCGCTGCCCCTCGCGAAAATTGCCCCTACCTCCTTGATCTTCGGAATGTGGGACTCAAGAGGGACCGGGGTGAAAGTCCCCCGGCTCATCAATTCCATCATTCGGGCCTACGACGTGTTCGAGTTCAAGCGCTCCGCCCAATACTTCTCGGCAACCGATTACGCGGCAGCTGGCGTGGCCGCCGAGAAAGGAGAAAAAGCCCTCAAGAAACTGTCCGATGAGGGGATGGCCGAAGTGCCAGCGACATTCACTCTTGGCGGAATCGAGGCCAAAGGTGGAATTTGTCGCGAATCGTCGCTCAACCTCGTCTCCTTGCGAGACATCGTGACGATCAAGAAGAAAAGTGACAAACACGAAGAAATCGACAAGGCGAAATCGCGCGACGAAACCCTCAAGCTCCAACGCTATCTTCTCGGCCTTGCTTTGGTGTCGCTCACTTGGTTCGACGGCAAGACCTTCAACCTCCGCCAGGGGTGCCAACTCGTTGGCGTCCCCGGCAAGCCGATGACCCGAGCGTGTATTAACCCGGACGGCACTGAGACGGGGTTTGAAATCGACCGAGATCAGGCTGTGGTGTATGCGCAGAAAGCAGCGGAGGCCTTTGGGGTGGTTGCAGGGCACGAAGCTAGCTTCAATCCTCAAAAGGCCAAGGACGCTCTCAAAAAGAAGAGCAGCGAGGAGCCAGAATGAAGCATCTTGTCATCACTATCCGTTTTCTTGGTGATCGTTATCACGGGCGAACCGAAAACGGTCGGGAACCGGAATGGCCACCCTCCCCACTCCGACTCTATCAGGCTGTTTTGGCGGGGGTAGCTCCACGTTGGCACGACCTGTCCTTGCGCGACCGGGAGGTGCCTGCTTTCGAGTGGTTCGAAAGCCTGAAACCTCCCGGGATCATCGCTCCAAAAGCTCAACCCGGGCGATCACTCCTCAGATATGTACGCGAAAACCTTTCCGACATCGATCCCGAGAAAAGGGACGCCAAGTTTTCTCGCCCTACCCTCTTTTGCCAGGAACCACAGCTGACGTACTAC
>CAZFGM010000950.1:0-2417 GCA_964518515.1 uncultured Alcaligenaceae bacterium
ACGCCCTGGGCGCCATCCTGTACGAATTGCTCACCGGCCGGCCGCCGTTTCAGGGTGCCAGTGTGTTCGAAATCCTCGACCAGGTGCGCTCCCGGCCGCCGCGCCCGCCGCGCGAGGTGCAAGCCGACGTGCCGCCGGCCCTGGAAAACATCTGCCTGAAGTGCCTGGCCAAGGCATCCGCGGCCCCTCCGGCTCCCCGGAGCTTGGCTATAATTCTCAAAGGTGTTATTATTCTACCCAGGGAGATCCGAACCCAAGATGGTTGTTGCAGAGTAAGCCCATGCCCGCCGAGCAAGGCCTCCTGGCTTTCACGCCTGTTCGCAACTTGGGCCTGTTTTCCAACCATTGGTTGGCCAATCGGTTTCAGCGCGAACCGGAATGGGAAGAATTGAAGGACGCCGCGTTTCAGTCTCTTCAGGGAATGGCTGAACTTTGGAATGTGCAGCGCGATCGCGTTGAAAGGTACGGGGACGAACAAGGGCTTGAGGAAGGTTTCATCCAGCCAGTGTTGCGATTTTTGGGTTGGAAACTCAAATACCAATCTTTTCTCGCCGGCCGGGAGCCGGATTACTCGCTTTTCCTCGACGATTATTCGCTTGACGCGGCGCTACGGACCGAAAGAACCGCCCCTGAGTTTTGGGTCCACCCGGTGGCCCTCGCGGATGCCAAAGCCTGGCATGTGGCCCTTGATCGTCCTTCAAGAATCGGCAGCCGGCGCGAATATCCGCCCGAACAGATCGAATGGTATCTCGACCGAAGCCGACTGAGCCACGCTCTTTTAACCAACGGCCGGCTTTGGCGTTTGATTCCCCGCGAACATGGTCCGCAGCAGCGGCGATTTCAAACCTTTCTTGAATTCGATCTTCCCGCGCTTCTGAACGAGTGGGTGCAAACTCCGGACTTGAACCAGCAAGTGCTGTTGCTCGAAGATTTCCTCTACTTTTTTCTTTTTTTCGGCCCCGCGGCGTTCCGAGAAATTCATGGCCGAAAACCGCTCATTCAACGGGCTGCCGAAGGAAGTTCTGAATACCGCGTTGGGGTCGGAGAGGGCCTTAAAGAGCGAACCTTCGAGGCCTTACGCCTGTGCATTGAGGGCTTCCTCAACTTTCCCCCAAATTCGCTGCACGGAAGTTTTGATCTCGCACACTGCCGCGATCAAAGTTTCATTTTTCTCTACCGGCTCCTTTTCATCATGTTCGCCGAGGACCGGGGCCTCTTGCCCTACAAGATCAACCGGCTTTATTCCAACAACCGCTCTCTGGGCCGGCATCGTGACCAGATCGCCGGCCGACTCAACAGAATTGCCGATGGCCGGGAGGAGGATTATTCCAAAGAATCCACTGCGCTCTGGCACGATCTTCTGGACCTTTTCGACCTTGTTGATCGCGGCCACCGCAACTATGGAGTGGCCGCTTACAACGGGGGCCTTTTCGATCCCGAGGCGAACCCGTTTCTTGTCGAAAAGCAACTCCCGGATTGGTACCTTGCAAGAGTCATTGACCAACTCGGGCGGGCGCAGGACCCACAATTGACCGATGCCGAGTTTTTCCGTGTCGATTACCACGACCTGGCCATTCAGCACCTTGGAAGCATTTACGAGGGGTTGTTGGAACTGCACCCGCGCTGGGCGAACGAGCGCATGATCGTGGTCAGCCGGCAGGCCAACGCCCGGACCGAGGAACGATACATTCGCGCCTCGGAAACGGTTCCGCCTGGCTTCACCAAGACCGATCGGGAATACCCGCCCAAATCAATTTACTTGCAAACCGATAAGGGCGAGCGCCGGGAAACGGGAAGCTACTACACCCCCGACCACATCGTCGATTACATCGTCGAGAACACGCTCGACCCTCTTTGCCGCAGTATTTCGGAGCAACTCGAACGGGAAATTAAGGCAGCCCGCGTTGAGGGCCGGAATGCGGACGCCGAGCGGCTGGAAGGAGAATTCGACCGGCGTCTTTTGGGCCTTCGCATTCTTGACCCCGCTATGGGCTCCGGCCATTTTCTTTTGCGGGCTTGCCAATATCTGGCCGAGGCAA
This sequence comes from uncultured Alcaligenaceae bacterium, assembly GCA_964518515.1. GTDB lineage: Bacteria > Planctomycetota > Planctomycetia > Gemmatales > Gemmataceae > CAZFGM01. The sequence continues at coordinate 2,040 of CAZFGM010000950.1, forward strand.
TTGCCACCAATCCCTACACCCGCGAACCGTCGGCGATTAAAGAGGGCAGCGAAGCGGCAATGGCCTACTGGAAGCGCCAGGTCGTGGAAAAATGTCTTTACGGGGTGGACATGAACAGCCTGGCGGTGGAGTTGGCCAAGCTGGCCCTTTGGTTGGAAACCGTTGCGGAAGAAAAACCGCTCAGTTTTCTCGACCACCATTTGCGCGAGGGTAACAGTCTGGTCGGCGCCCGCATTTCGCGCATGGGGGCCCTGCCGGGCGCCGGGGAGTTGGCCACCCTCATGTTTGCCGACAAAGTCCGGGACAGCATGCCGGGGCTTTTGAGCATTCTGGATCAAATCCGTAACAAACCCTCGGAGGAATCCGATCAAATCAAAG
>CAZFGM010000951.1:0-2413 GCA_964518515.1 uncultured Alcaligenaceae bacterium
ACTTCGCGCAGCACCATCGGGTCGCCGCAGCAAGCGCAGTTGGCTTTCTCGAAACCTTTGATGGTGCAGATGTCGCACCAGTAATAGACCTCGTGCAGCTTGCCGTTTTTATGGCTGTGCACGTCGATGATTTGCAGCATCCGGCTGCCGGGATGCAGCCGGCCCGTCAGACGCATGGGACGATTGAGCAGCGTGGCATCCTTGAAGAACATGCGGCCGCCGGCATCCTTGATAAGCGGATAAACCTTGCCGTCGTCGGTGACCAGGGCCAGCCAGTGCGGGACGGCGTCGCTGTCCAGCTTGGCGCCGAACTTGGCCAGAACGTCCGCCAAGGGGGCCACTTTCCCTTGGAAGTATTCGTTCTTGGGATTTGTTTTGGCGTCGCCGGCCAGACCCGTCAACAAGGGAACGAGGCCGAAAGCCAGGGCCAAGACGATCCCCCAGCGCAGGCGTTTTTTCATGGCTTAATCCCTCCACAATTCCGGCTTCTTCTTGCCGGCAAGCATGGTTTTTTCCCGCGTTTTCACTTTTCCCTCGGGCTTACTTCGGGCCACGGCAGACGGAGTGTGCCTACTTTCTCCATCCCCATCGCCCGCGTGCTTGGAGCGCAAGTACATCTTGATCGGCACTTCCGCAAAGGGCAAGTGATCCCGGAAAGTTTTCATCAGGTAACGCTGATACGTGTTGTCGAACAGGTGGGCCCCGTTGGTGAAAAGCACGATGGTGGGCGGATAAGTAGCGACCTGAGTGGCGAAGTAAATTTTGCCCTGGCGGTTTTGCCGCAGTGGCGGCGATTGCAGGGCCACCGCCTTGCGCACTACGCGGTTCAGGTCGCCGGTGCCGACACGGGCGCCGGCCTGCTTGACCAGGTGCTGGGCCAGGCTGAGGACCGACTGCACGTTGCGGCCGGTCGTGGCCGTGATGAACGCGATCGGCACGTAATCCAGATTCGGTAACGTCTTGCGCAAATATTCGGCTAACTCTCCAGTCGGCAGGTCCTTCACCAACAGGTCCCACTTGTTCACCACAAAAATGGCCGGCTTGTAGTTGTCCAGCACGTAGCCCGCCAGTTGCTTGTCCACGTGGCTGATTTTCTTCGGGGCGTCGAAGAAGAGCAACACCACGTCGGCCCGGCGAATGGACCGCTCGGCCCGGGCCAGGCTGTAAAATTCCACGTCGCTCTTGATGGCTCCCTTGTAGCGCACGCCGGCGGTGTCGATGGCGATGATGGTCTTGCCGTCTTTCTCGAAGCGGACGTCGATGCTGTCGCGGGTGGTGCCTGGGACCTCGCTAACGATGGTGCGTTCTTCCTGGGCCAGGCAGTTGATGAAGGTGCTCTTGCCGGTGTTGCGCCGGCCGACGATGGCGATCTTGAGGGCGGTCTGGTCCGGAGGCGGCCCGAGGGTAGGCGAGCCGAGGTCCGTAAGGACTCGGGTTAGCCTGGCTAACAGCTCGGCCTTGCCGCGGTGTTGCAGGGCGCTGACGCACACCAGGTCGGAAAATCCCAGGCGGTGAAACTCCGTCGCCTGCGCTTCCAGCGCCTCGCTATCGCACTTGTTGGCCACCAGCAGCACAGGCTTGCCCAGGCCGCGCAGCCGCTCGGCCACCTCTTCGTCCAAAGGCGCCAGGCCGGCGCGGACATCGAGCACGAACAGCACCACCGTGGCCCGGTCAATGGCCAGCTCGATCTGCCGTTCCACTTCGGCGGTGAGGTTGTCGGCATCGACAATACCCATGCCGCCGGTGTCGATCAATTCGACGAAGCGGTCGCCAATCTGCACGAGAGTGGTCAGTCGGTCGCGCGTGACCCCGGGCGTGGGATCGACGATGGCGATGCGCCGGCCCGCCAGCCAGTTGAACAGTGATGATTTGCCCACGTTGGGCCGGCCGACAATGGCCACCTGCGCGATGCCCACGCCGAATACCTCCCGTTGCGGTTGAACTTCATTATACAGAGGATTGTGAGTGGCTGTCCGGGCCTGGTGGCTTTGCAACGAATTAGTAGGTCGGGCTTTCCAGCCCGACCTGAACCGCCCAAGCTCAATGAATCTGGGCAAGGGACGTCGGCCTGGAAAGGCCGACCTACAATTGCGTTGCAAAGCCGGGCCTGGTTCAAAATGGGGTAACAATCTCTGGGCACTCGCGTCAACTCAAGGAACCCTTGACGCGAGTGGAAATCGTCATAACTATTTTCTCCCGAAGAAAGATACGTTTTGGTCCTTTCCACTCGCGTCAAATCCGTGCGCACAGGGTGCCTATCCTGCCGGGTCGGATGAAGGGCCATTTTTAACCATGCCGTTGTCCGAAAAGGGGACAGGACCCTTGAGTTCTTTCAAGGAAGGACTTACGACGCGAATTGAAGGGTCCTGTCCTGTCGGACAGCCTCGGAGCTCAGCGACCGCGGCGGCAGGGC
>CAZFGM010000952.1:0-2409 GCA_964518515.1 uncultured Alcaligenaceae bacterium
TGCTACTTGAAAAGGGGACAGGACCCTTGATTGCGTTCGAAGAATAAGAACTTACCGCAAGAATCGAGGGGTCCTGTCCCCTTTTCGGACAGCCTCTCACTTCCCCGCTGTCTTCAATTGAGCCGTCGGCACCGACCAGATGTCCAGCCCGCCTTTGCCGCCCGGCCGGTCGGAAGCGAAATACAGGCGCAGGCCGTCGCCGCTCAGGCACGGGGACAGGTCGCCGCGCGGCGCCTCGGGGTGGGTCAGGTTGACGATCGGCTCGGGTTTGCTCCAGGCGGCGCCGATCTTGGCCCGCTTGGCCCGGAATATTCCCCAGCGGTCTTTTTCCAGCGGTCCTTGCAGATACATGGTCAGACCGGTGGACGACAGCGTGGCATGGTGAAATCCCGGCGGCAAGCCGGCGGGCTTGGCGTCGCCGATGGGGCCGGGATTGGGGCCGCGGGCCACGAACAATAACCACCCTTCCTTGGTTTTGCGGCTGAAGTAAAATTCCTTGCCGCCTGCCGCCACCCACGGATGCAGCTCATCTTCGGGTTCGCTGACGCCCAGCAGAGGTAACGGGGCGCGGTTTCCCATCTTCTGTTTGAGATCGAAATTTTTCTTGTCCTTAAATTTTTCATCCGGTATTTCATTGCTGGCGAAGTACAGCTTCCCTGCGGAGAAAAAAGGACTGCGGAAGTCGGCCTCCTTGCCGGCCAGGCCGGGCCAGGGCTTGCCCACGAGGAAAGGCTTGGTGAGGCTGGCCCGCTGCGCTGCGAAGACCTTCCAAGTTTCCACCCCCTTGACGGCATAAAGCAGGGTCAAACCATCCTGGGTTATAAAGGGATCGTCTTCATCCGCCGGAGTGTTGACCTTGTCCAGAGGGACCGGTTTGACCAGGTCCTGGCCGAAGCTCTGGGCGGCCAGAAGACACACCAGCAAAATAAAAAACCTTTTCATTTGGCAAAACTCCAGAAGGTACGCCAACTGTTCGATGGCCGGTGGCCCGAGTATTGGGTTTTAGGCAAACTCCGGGCATCAAAAGTTCCCGGTAATGTTGTTAGCTGGTGATCTTGCGATTCTTTTCACTTTGTCGATGTCCTGGGATTCCATTTCGTACTCCTTTTTGGGCAAGCCTGCCCGGTCGCAAGCGGGGAGAATATTTTGGGAAATGACCGGTCCTCGGCAGGCACGTTCGCCGGCATAATACGGAAGAGGAAGGAAGTTCACCGCACCATTTCCTTATAGAATACCCCAGTGCACGGCGGGAGAATCCTGACCCAAAGGCGGCGGAACCACTTTCCACGGAGATATTCCATGCGCTTGGCCACCCTGCAAACTCCTTCCGGTCCGAAAGCGGCCGTTTATCACCCGGAAGGGTATGTCGATCTAGCCGCCACGGACCCGGCGCTGCCGGCCAGCGTCCGGCAAATCCTGGAAGTGGGCCCGCCGGCAATCCAAGCGGCCAGCCAGGCCGCCCGCCATCCCCGCGCCGTCAAGATTCCGGCGGCCGGCGTGAAGTTGCTCGCGCCGATTCCCGACCCGCACAAGATCATCTGCCTGGGTTTGAACTATCGCGACCACGCCGCCGAAAGCGGCGCCGCCATTCCCAAAGAACCCATCCTCTTCAGTAAATACGCCACCGCCCTCGTCGGACCGGCAGAAAACATCGTGCTGCCGCCGGTCAGCCAGGAAGTGGATTTCGAGGCCGAACTGGTCATCGTCGTCGGCAAGCGCGGCAAGAATATTCCGCCAGGGCAAGCGGCGGGATTTGTCGCCGGCTACACCGTCGGCCACGACGTCTCCGCCCGTGACTGGCAGCTCAAGAAGGACGGCAAGCAGTGGATGGTCGGAAAAACCTTCGACACCTTCGCCCCGCTCGGCCCCCACCTGGTCACCGCCGACGAGATCAAGGACCCCCACAACCTGGCCATCCGCCTGCGCCTCAACGGCCAGACGATGCAGGACAGCAACACCAATCAGATGATCTTCAAGGTCGGCGACGTCCTGGCCTATCTTTCGCAGGTGTTCACCCTGGAGCCGGGCGACCTGATCTTCACCGGCACGCCGCCCGGTGTCGGCTTCGCCCGCAAGCCGCCGGTGTACCTCAAGGGGGGCGACGTGGTCGAAGTGGAAATCGAAGGGCTGGGAACGCTGCGCAATCCGGTGGTGCAGGGGTGAACGGTGGAGCGCGATCCGATGAAGTTCTCCCTCCAAAAATGATGGACAATGGATATTACTAATTGTACCATCAACCCATCCAGGTTTTGCCGAGAACGGACGTACGGGGTTGGCCCTGGAAAACCGAAGGTGGTTTTGCGATGGCGGACCCACTACGAGGTGACCTCATGGAGCGGATTGAACGCCTTGAGCGTGCTAATTTTCGGTGGCGGCTTATCAGTTTGGTGCCCCAGCAAACTTTCCCAT
>CAZFGM010000953.1:0-2408 GCA_964518515.1 uncultured Alcaligenaceae bacterium
GCCCAATTTGCCTCCGACGAAGGCGAAACTGTTACCCGGAATTGAACCAGGCCCGTTATTCTGTCTGGAATGGACACGCAAACCCAGAGGTGGCTGTGAACCAGTTCCTCGAGCCTGCGCCAACGCCACTCGATCTGACATTCCGGCTGTTCGGTACACACGTCCGGGTCAGCGTCTGGTTCTGGGTCCTGCCCGGCGTCGTCGGCATTTACATCGTCCCACACCTCGGAATTCCCTATCTCTTTCTGGTGGCGGGCTGCTTCTTTCTCTCGATACTCACTCATGAATTCGGCCATGTCTTTGCTGGCCGCTGCTTCGGACAAGAAAGCTATGTGGTACTGAACGCATTCGGCGGTGTGGCAATTGGCTGTGCGAATGCGTTCGAGCGCTGGCAGCGAATGGTCGTCTTTGCCGCCGGACCAGCCATTCAATTGCTGGTCGCTGGCGTTCTATGGGGGACCGACTACCTGTTTTTTCAGCGCTTCTCCTCGATGAAATTGGAGGATCCTCTCATTTTTCAGGCCTTGATGGCCCTGGTATGGATCAATGTGGGGACGGCGATTGTAAACATGGTGCCCCTCGGGCCGCCTCTGGATGGCTGGCATATTTGTAGGGAGGTATATGAGTTCTTCATGGCTAGAAACCGGCCTACCTGGGAACGGGACCCCGACTTGTGGAAAAGGGGTGCTCGTTCCAGCTATTCGGGCAGGGCAGATCCCGAACTTTTCGACCCCAGATCGAACCGTTTGCCTTTGCTTATTCTGATCGGGGCGGCTGGGCTGACGCTAGGCTGGTATACGTTGCGCGACATCAGGATCGCGACGGCCACCGATCTCATGGGCGAGTTCAAGAAAGACCCCAGTGGCGCGATGAAATGGTACGGGCATCGCAAGATCAGTTTCAAGGCAGTGCTGAAACGGCCGCCATGGGAAAGGGCCCTCTTTCAATACGGAGGCGGCGAAGAGGCACTGGTATATTTCGTCACGGACAATCCCGGGGAGTGGCTTTTCTGCCATGTGCCCTACGACAAAAAGCTGCGTGAGCTGAAAGAAGGTTGCCAATGCCGTGTGAGCGGCACCATTTACCATTTCGAGACTAAGGGTAACCTGTTCTTGGATAATTGCTCGGTGAAACTGGTAAATCAGGTTGCGGCTTCACATTGACTATCTACAAGAAAAGAATACCGCGCCAAGAGCCAAAGCGGTGGACTACCTGGACGCAGCTGACAACTCTCGTGAGTTGGCGACGGTGGCCGGGCAAGGGACAATCTCTGATCAGGACTTTCTGCAACCGATGGCTCGAAGTGACGATCTGGTGGCCGTAGGCGTTGACCTCGGCCCGTTCAATTGCCCTTTTTAGGTCCTGCCCAGAGCGCTTTTTCATCCCCTTGTCGAAAAGAGTGAAGAACTGAGTGTCTTGCGTGAGTTTGTCGCTGTACTCGCGCCCCACAAAAACGACAAACTTGACCTGGCTCTGGGTAATAGAAGTGATCGTCACCCCGTGGATGCCATTATTCGGTCCTTGCGCTTTGCCCGTTGCCTCGCCGGGGGGATTCTTCGCGACCTTCGGGGCAGCAAGGCAGGCGACGCGAAAACCAAGGTAGACGTTGCGCTCGTCGGGCTTGAACTGGAAGCGGCAGTGCGTACCCCGCCAGGAAGCCCTCGACGATGAACTTGGCGCGCAGATCGAGCCGGGCCACCTGGCGGATCACTTCGCGACGCAAGTATTTTTCGGTGCCGCCTTCGGAAGTCAAAACTGGAAATAAATGAAGGCGGGCGCATCCTTGGCCGCGCCGCAAGCCCTGGAACGTCTACTCCAAAGCGCCCTTCGCCGGACCCAAAAAAACGCTCACTTACCTCGGCCGCTACACCCGCCGTTTGGGTTCGCTCTCCTGAGGTAATTCGATGACGACCTCGCCATCTTGAGGAAAACAGCGCTAATCCCTCTGTTTCCGCGCCGAACCAACAAGTTCAGCAGCGGGGCCGGCCACAACGGCTTCGTGCCGCGGAAAGCCGTCATGCTGGTTTTATCCCCGGAAGGGCAGGTACACGACGACCTGGTCCCTGATCTCTTCCTCCGGCATATACTCCGCGATAAGCAGGACATCGTCGATGGCCAAGCCGATGGACTGCTCGTTGGTCGTGACGATGAGGCCAGGCATCGGTTCTCCCGCCGCCACGCGCTGGTAAGCGAAACCGACCATCGTGTTCCGGTCGTTGCTGATGAGAATCCGGTTCTCGCCCGCGGCCCAGGCCAGGACCTCGGGGTCGGGCGTTCCTTCGGGCAAGGCGTCCTGGGCACGCACCAAGTCGATGTCCGGCAGGCGTCGGCGCAGGCCGCGGATGATGTCGCCGTGGACGTCGGCGTCACTGGCCAGTCGGAGCATGGTCCTTCTCCCTGGCACTGCG
>CAZFGM010000954.1:0-2403 GCA_964518515.1 uncultured Alcaligenaceae bacterium
GAAAACCGGGAATCCGACATCAAACCTGCAAAAAGCGCAATGGTATTGATTGCAAATTGAAAATTGCAAATTGCTAAGGCAAGGAGGGAACACTCGGCCTTTCCAATTTTCAATTTTCATTTTGCAATTCATTGGGCGGTTTGCCCCGCTTTAACCCCGTGGGCTCAAAGCCTCGCGCGCGGTCTTAACCACTCCGGTACCAGGCCAGGGTTCGCCGCAAGCCCTCTAGGAACGGCACGGCGGGGTGATAGCCGAGATCGCGACGGGCGCGGGATATGTCGGCCTGAGAATAGCGGACGTCGCCGGCGCGGGGCGGGGCGAAGAGGGGTTGGAGGTTCTTGCCCAAAAGCTCGTTCAAGCTGCGGACGAGATCGAGCACGGTGGTGCCCAGGCCGGTGGCGATGTTGTAGACGTTGCCGCTGGCGGCGGGGGCCTGGGCGGCTTGCATCAAGGCCGCGACGACGTTGTCCACATAGACGAAATCGCGCGTTTGCAAACCATCGCCGAAAATGGTGGGTTGCCGGCCCTGGCTCATGGCGGCGCTGAACAGGGCGATCACGCCCGAATAGGGGCTCTTGGGGTCTTGGCGCGGGCCGAAGACGTTGAAGAAGCGCAAGCGGACGGTTTCCAGGCCGTAGCTGGCGGTGAAGGCCCGGCAATAATGTTCGCCGGCCAGCTTGGCCGCCGCGTACGGCGACAGGGCAATCAGCAGATCGTCCTCGGTACGGATGGGGCCGGGTTGATCGCCATAGGCGCTGCTGCTGGCGCCAAAGACCACGCGGCGAGCGCCGGCCTCGCGGGCCGCTTCCAGGACCCGCAGCGTGCCGGTGGCACAAATGTCGTGCGACAGGAGCGGGTTTTCGACGCTCTTGGTCACCGACGGTAAAGCGGCCAGATGGTAAATCACCTGGCATCCGGCCGCCGCTTGCCGCACCTGGTTTTCGTCAGTGATGCTGCCGGCGACCAGGTCGATGCGTCCCCCCACCGCCTGCAGATTGGCCCGGTTTCCGGTACTGAAATCGTCGAGAACCCGGACTGTGTGTCCCGCGTTCACTAGCCCTTCGACCAGATGGGACCCGATAAAACCGCCTCCGCCAGTGACCAGACAGCGCGCCACAATGCCTCCTATTCCTTTGGGTTCTTTGAGAGAATGAAAGGATGACAATGGCGAGCGGCCGGTGTTAACCGGCCGGTTCGCCATTGTCACCCTTTCATCCCACATCATCCTGTCATGAAAGATCACGCCAAAGCGATCTTGTGCGCATTGTACAAATATTCCGGCGTCATGCACGCCCAGGAAACGGTGTCTTCTTGGGCAGGGCGATCGTTTTTGTCCATCTTGCTGTTCCACCGGGTCACGGACGAGATTCCGCTGGACGATTTGACGGTCGGCGCGGGCTGGTTTCGCCGGATGTGCGGTCTGCTGCGGCGCCAATTCCACGTGGTGCCGCTGGGGGAAATCTTCCGCGTGGTTCGCGCGGGCCAGCGGTTCCCGCGAAGAACGCTGGCCATCACGTTTGACGATTGCTACCGCGACAACCTGTTCGCCGCCCGCGTGCTGTCCGAGCACGGGTTGCCGGCCACGTTCTTCGTGCCGACCGCTTATGTGGGCACGGACCACGTGTTCGCCTGGGACCGGGGCCTCAAGCAAATGGCCAATCTCACCTGGGACGATGTGCACGAGATGCTCCGGCTCGGCCACGAAATCGGCTCGCACACCGTGACGCACGCCGACCTGGCTCAAGCGCCCGAGGAGCAGGCCCGCCGCGAGCTGGTCGAGTCGAAGAAAACCTTGGAAGACAAACTGCACCGCCCGGTGCGCTGGTTCGCCTATCCCTTCGGCGGGCGAAACAATTTCCTGCAAGACCACCTGCCTCTGGTGACCGAGGCCGGTTACGAAGGTTGCGTATCCGGATTCGGCGGCTTCATTTATCCGCACGCGACCAAGCCGATCCTGCCGCGCGAGCCCGCTCCGGGCTTCCGCAGCCTTCTCAACCTGGAATTACACCTGCGCGGCTGCTTGCACTGGGTGTACGCTTTGAAACGGCGCGTGGGGCTGTGGTAATGGGCTATGGGCCAAAGAAAACCGGCTTGTTTGCGATTACCGATAGAACCGTTTAGTGACGGACGGATGCCCGATAGGACCGTTTCTTGACGGTGATGTTCCGCGCGGAACATTCCTGCCTTTTTTCCCACTTTTTCGACAACTTACATTGCAATCAATACCATTGCGCTTTTTGCAGGTTTGATGTCGGATTCCCGGTTTTCAGGCCCGTTCACGGGCCTTACCGCGCCAGCGGTTCAGGCCCGCCGTTCACGGCGGGTGGCTGGTTCATCCTCCGGGCCCGCCAGCCCCGTTCACCAGGGATTTTTTGCTTCCCATTAATTTGATTACGCTCAAGC
>CAZFGM010000955.1:0-2398 GCA_964518515.1 uncultured Alcaligenaceae bacterium
TAGGACAGGTTTCCAACCTGTCCAGTTCGGCGCGGGTCTCCGACCCCGCCGCCCCTAACCTCGACGTCCTCGCCGTCTCCTTCGCCGGCGCCAACCCCAACCCGCGCGTCAGCGGCTTGGACGAACTTCCCTCGCGCAGCAATTACTTCACCGACGCCGGCAGCTTCCTCGACGTGCAAAACTTCGCCAAGGTCAAGGTCGAGAACCTCTACCAGGGAATAGACCTCGTCTACTACTCCAACCAGCAGGGCAAGCTCGAATTCGACTTCATCGTCGCCCCCGGCGCCAACCCGGCCGCCATCCAGATGCAGTTCCAAGGCGCCCAGCACATGAACGTGGACCCCGCCGGCAACTTGCTCCTGACCACTCGATTCGGATGGGGATGGCGCGGGCGCGGCCACCGTCACCCGTTTCGCCTATGACGAGAACGGCAACGCCTGGGCCGACCTGAACAACCTTGGCGAGGTGCAGACGCGCCGTTTGTACCTGGATGCGGTTGACGCCGTTTTCGCGCGCATTAGCTCCGCCGGCGTCGTCGATTGGTACTTGACCGATCGGTTGGGTTCCGTCCGCGACATCATGGACAACAACGGTCTTTTCCGCGACCACATCGATTACTGGGTCTTCGGTGGCATCCAAAACGAAACCACTCCCACTTACGGCGACCGCTACAAATTCACCAGCCGCGAGTGGGATAGCGACATCGGCTGGCAATACAACCGCCGCCGCTTCCACGACCCGAAAACAGCGCGCTGGAACGGCGAAGACCCCATCCGGTGGAAAGCGGGCGACGCGAACCTATACCGCTACGTGTTCAACACGCCCACGGAGTATACCGATCCGAGCGGTGAATTGATCTTTATTCCATTTCTCATTGCGGGAATCATTGTTTGGGGAGCCGGCATGGCCGGCTTGGACCACGCCACCCGGGAACACCGCGCGGCTCAGCAAATATTGGCCAAGCCCTTGAACCAACGGACACCTGAAGACGCCGCAAATTTTGAACGCCATATTCGCCGGGCAAATGCCTTTGCCACCGTGGGCCAAATTTATGGAGAATTGGGAATTGCCTTGGTCGCTGGCCCGGTACTCGGCGCCGCGGGTTCCGGTTTGGCCAGACTTCCCGGAATGGGGCGCGTCGCAGGAGTGCTCGCCCGCTCCCCGGTTCTTGGCAACAGCGTCCTGGGGGCCGCCGATGGCTTGGCCACCGATTTCCTGCTGCAAACGGGATTCGTTGTCGGCGGCCTGCAGGATGAATATGATGTTGGACGGCTGGCATTGGCGGGCGCTGGCGGCGGCCTGATCGGGGCGGGGACAACGCTGGTGGGTCGCGGGGCGAGGGCCCTGTGGCAGCGGTGGGGTAAGAATGCTCCAGCATCACAACCACAGACCTTGACCCATAGGAATGGGATTTTCGAGGTTCTCGCAGAACAGCCGATTTCTGGAACAACCCGATCTGCACATCGTGCTGCCGCCAACAGGGGATTGTTGCAAAGACTGGAAGCCAACCCTCAGTTGAACCGGCAACTTAGCAAGCTACTTGGAGTGGAAGATGTCGCCGTTCACATGGGGTCGGGCCGGAGTGCTTTGCGCAACCCACTCGGAACCGAATGGCATCATCCCATCGAAAATGCCGATGTCATAATGTTGCTCAGGCGACAGGTTCACCGAAACCCGGATTTGCAGGGCATTCTTCACCCAGGCAACATAGGCGGGTTTGGAACTCATTACGGGAATTAGCATGGACATGGTGAGTATCAGGCAGTCTTCGTGGGATATTGCAGCCAAGCTGGGTTTTCCAAAGAACGACGCCTTGCCATTGCTGGACAACCTGAAAATCTCTCGTTCAAAAGACGAGGTGGTGAATCGTATCTTCGGAATGCTTTGTGTGGCTGCCAGTGCATACGGGTTTGACCGGAAAAAGGCTTTTGAATGGCTTGAACGAGAAGGGGGCATCGAGGCCCTGACCCAGGCAGAACGGGAATTCCTAAATGGAGCGCAAATGAATGCAGCCCCATTTATGGAGCAAATCGAAGGAATGTGGGCTTTGTGTTGGTGTTTGAGGATCGTTCCTGAACTCGACTTTTCCAAACCTTGTTCCGGCGATTTCGTCAAGCTGCTCCCCGACCTTAAGAAGGACGAAACTGGTGCCGCTTTCAAGGGAAAGGCGTCTCTTCGGGACTTCCAAGAGGTCGTTACCAAATGTGATCTTGCGTATTGCCTCCATTGGGGCGTCGTCCACGTAGAAACAGGGAAACTCAAGAAAGCAATAAAAACCTACGTCATCATGGAGCGGAGGAGGGCGCTCGAATGGATGCTCTCGGATGAACTTTGGGACGAGGTTCCCCTCGATACATGATTTTGCCCTGTGTCCGGCAATCGCCGCCGCTACTTACGA
>CAZFGM010000956.1:0-2393 GCA_964518515.1 uncultured Alcaligenaceae bacterium
TTGTTTCGCTAACCCGCGGGGCGTTGTGAAAAAAATCCTTGTACTGGCGGCAGGGAGCGGCTTGGGGGCGGCCATCGCCCTGCTGTACTGGGTCCCGCCCGGCCCGGGCAGTTTTTATCCTTCCTGCTTGTTCCATCAGCTCACAGGGTGGTATTGTCCCGGTTGCGGTTCCACGCGCTGCCTTCACGCCCTGGTTACGGGAGATTTTCAGCAGGCCGTGGCCTTCAACCCTTTGTTGGTCCTGGTTTTTCCCTTCCTTACGATGTGGGGCCTTCGCCTGGGCTATTCCGCCTGGACGGGCCGAACAGTGAAAATGGCGCGTCTGCCCGCCTGGTCCGTTTATCTTTTAGTCCTCGTCATTATTTCCTTCTGGATCTTGCGCAATATTCCCCACGCGCCTTTTAGTCAACTTTCTCCACACCCAATTTGAGCGGCCCGTAAGCGCCCTGAGAGTAAACTCGGGGCGCTTACGCAACCCCGCTCGCCTTTAGCTTTTTACCGAACCATTGTAAAAAAACCAACTACCGCTGCAATTGCAACAGCAGCCGAAGCGGTATGTCGATCTGGGCCAGGATGACATCGGTCACGGTTCCCCATTTCGACAGGAAACGTTCCTGGGAAACGGAGCGAATATCGTAGCATTTGATAAAACTGGGAAAACGAAGACCGCCCTCGGGAGGATAAACTGGCACGAGAAGGCGATTTCCCCGAGTTAAAGGAGAGAACCTGCTTTTTCTGGTGATGGGCAACACAATGGCCAAGTCCGCGGGACCGCGATTGAAAGGGTCCACCGAAATCACCAAACAGGGACGGACCCCTGCCTGCTCATGGCCCCGGACGGGATCCAGATCGACCTGCCATACATCGCCGCGGGAAGGGTTAGCCAATTTTTTTTCTCCGCAGTTTCTTGGTTGGGTGCTTGAAGGTCGTTTTCTCCGGTTCAATGCCATCCAGCAAAGTATTCTCCCAGAGGGATCGTTCCTTTAATTCCTCTGCCCAGCCCTGCGGGTTGTTGCGCAAGGCGGCGAAAGCGGCGTTGGTATCCTTCCAGAATTGTTCCGTCCACAAATGGTCGATGGCTGATTGCAAAACCTCTTGCATGGATTGGCCGGTCGTCGCGGCCAATTGCCGCAGAGTTTCCCGGGCCCGGCCACTGAGGCGCACGGTGACGCTTTTCATGGTTTCCTCCCGCTGGTGGATAATTCAGTATACATTTCTGTATACAAAAACTCAAGCGGATCCGTCGATTAACTTTCCAGATCGGCCGTATCCAGCCGTCCCTCCGCCAGCAGCAGCCGAAAATGCTCCAGGGTGCGGCGAATCCCCTCCGCGAGCGGAGTCTTCGGCATCGGCCCCAGGTCGCGCTGCAGGGCGCCGTCGTCGAGGTTGTAGGCGATGGCGATTTGCCGGTCGCCGAAGGTGATGAGCTTCCGGGCTGCGGGCTCGACCGCGCACAAGGACTGATGAAATGTCGGCAGATCGACGACGTCGCCGCGCAAGTTATAGGATTTGGCCCCGCTATAAGGCGCCTCCAGGCAGCGGCTGAAAACCTTGGCCACGTCGTCCACGAACTGCAAATCCTGCCAGCCGCCGTAGGTGATGTGATAGGGCCGGCCCAGGGCCAGCGACTTGATGGCCTTGGTCGGCTCGCTGGTCATGCCGAAATCCCGGCCGACGCCGTAGACCGTCCAGGGCCTGAGGCCAATGCTCGACAGGCCGTGGTCCTGGAAATAGATGCGGGCGTTGCCCTCGTTGGTGCACTTGAAGACGCCGTAGTGGGTGGACGGCGACAGCGGCACGTCATCGGCGAGCGGCCCGGCCGGATAAGCCGGCGGTGGGCCGAACACCGCCGCCGAGCTGGCGTACACCAGCCGCTGCACCTGCCCCTGCGCCAACCGCACCGCCTCGAACACCGCCAAGGTGCCCAGCACGTTGACCCGCGCCCCCAGGAGCGGGTCCGCCCGGCACACCGGCACTTGCAAGCCGGCCAGATGAATCAGGTGGGTGATGCGCTGCTTGTCGAGGGCGGTTCGCAGGCCGGCCAGATCGGTGACGTCGCCCTGGATAAAACGCACCTCGGAAAGCCGGGATTCTTCCAGGAGGAGGCGCAGCCGGCGCGGATCTTCCTTCAAATCATAGATCCACACCTGGTCGCCGCGCTCCAGCAGATTGCGGGTAATCCAGGCGCCGATGCAACCGTAACCGCCGGTCAAAAGGACACGCATAAGCCGACTCGAATGGGGTCCTCGAACTTGGCACCCAGACCACCAAGGTCGAGGCGTAGATTATATGCTTCAAGCGGCCAGGGATTGAGACAAACCGGGGCGAGCCGAGCCGCGTAAGCGGCCGGGTTGTCCCACGCCGAAACCCGGCCCCTCACGGGGCTCGGCTCG
>CAZFGM010000957.1:0-2390 GCA_964518515.1 uncultured Alcaligenaceae bacterium
TGGATTTCACCCGGTCCAAGAGTTCGTCGGCCAGAGCGCTATTGAGGGCCTGACAGGACTCTTCTATCAATTCCTCCGGGGTCTTCGTGCTTTCGTGACCTGCATCGGCTCTTTCGTCAGCCTCTGGGGCGGGCCGGCTGGACACAAAGGCTTCGCCCTGGGACTGCTTGTCGAAATCCTCGGCAGCGCCCTGGCCGGCCTGGCCACAACTGACTCCACCCTGGGCGGCAACGGACTGTGCCTGGTGGTGATCGATCCGGCGGCGTTCTGTCCCCTCGCCCGCTTCAAGGAGCTCATGGCCGACTTGATTGCCTACATCAAGTCCTCGCCCCCCGCGCCGGGATTCACCGAGGTCCTGGTCCCCGGCGAAGTGGAGTTCCGCACCCTGGGCCGCCGAAGCACCGAGGGCATCCCGTGGACGAGGTCACCTTGGCACGCGCTCCAGGAGCATGGCCGGAGGCTGAACGTGAACGTGAAAGACCTGGTAACGTAGAGGATGGAAGGAGGAAGGGGTGCGCTCGCGTCCGACTCTCTGATCCTTAAAACGCCTGCCCTACGCAAGCTAGCGCTGCAGCACTAAGCTGGACCCTGGAGTACTGGAGGGACCGGAATTGCGAATATAATTTTTACCATGACGGCGCGCTATTTTGTACCTCAGTTGTGCCCCCTGTCGCGGGAAAGTGATCGGTACGGAGTACTGTGTGGATGTAAGCCACGAGAAAAGAAGATCTTGTGACACCGTCACGTACCGATCAAATGGTTCGCGGAATTGATCGGTACGGGGGATGAACCTCCGGGCCGGTGTGGGAAGATTCATGCATGAACATCTACGACGGCATCATCCTTGGAACCGGGCACAATGCCCTGGTCCTGCACGGCTACTTGGCCCGGTGCGGCTTGCGCGTGCTCAGTCTCGATCGCGCCGCAGTTCCGGGAGGTGGGTTGGCCACCGTGGACAATCCACGCCTGCCCGGTTTCCTCCACAACACCCATTCCCTGTTTCATCGGGCCTTGACTGCCATGCCGTGGTACCGCGATCTGGAACTGAAGCGGCATGGGGCCGGCTACGTTGAGCCGGAGTTGAACGTCGCCCTGATCCTGCCCGACGGCCGATCGCTCCAGTGGTGGAGCGATCTGGATCGCACGCTGGCCTCGGTGGCGGAGTTGTCCCGCCCGGACGCGGTCCGGTTACGCCGCTGGATTGAAGACTTTCGACCCATTGTGGAAAACCTTCTGCTACCCGAGGCGCAGTCGCCGCCGCTGCCGACCGAGCGCCGCCGGCAATTGCTCGAGCAATCCGCGCTGGGCCGAAAGCTGCTGGAGGTCGCTCAACTTTCGCCGCTGGAATTCGTGCAACGCGAGTTCGAGAACGATGTGGTGCGGGCGGGCTTGCTGTTTTTCAACGGCTTACGGGAAATCGACCTGCGCTTGCCGGGTTTCGGCCACGCCATTCCGGCCTTGTTGGCCGGTCGGCACATGGCACAAATGTGCCTGGGCGGCTCGGCCCGTCTGGCCGAGGCCCTGGTCCGCGATATCCGAAGCCACGGCGGCGAAATTCGCACGGGAGTCGCGCTGAAGGCCATCCTGGTTCGCCAGGGACGCGCCGTCGGCGTGGAACTGGCCGATGGTGAAAGAATCGAAACGAACGGTTTTGTCGCGTCGGGTCTGAATCCGCAACAGACTTTTCTCGATCTGCTGGATGCGGACGCCGTTCCTCGGGAGGTGCGCGAGAAAGCCACGGGTTTCCAATACAATCTTCTGGCCCCGCTGTTCGCTCTCAACCTGGCCCTGGGCGAGGCGCCGCGCTATCGGGCCGCCCAGAAGGACCCGGAGCTGAACCGCGCCTTCATGGTCATTCTTGGCCTGGAAAGCTTCCAGCAGTTTCCGGCCATCGTGGCGGCCCACGAGCGCGGGCAGATTCCGCCGCCCGTCATGTGGGGGGCTTGTCCCACGCTGTTCGATCCGAGTCAGGCTCCGCCGGGAAAGCACACCGCCTTCATGTGGGAAAAGCTGCCGTATTCTCTGAACGGCGATCCGCGATCGTGGGATACTTACAAGGACCAGCACGGCCGGGCCATGCTCGACTTGTGGTCCCGCTATGCCCCGAACCTGGCGGATGGAGCGGTCCTCGATTGGTTCACGCGCTCGCCGCTCGACACCGAACGTTCGCTGCCCAACATGCGCCAGGGCGACTTGCTGGTCGGCTCTTTCGCCCACAACCAGGTGGGAAATAATCGGCCCTTTGCCGGTGCGGGCCATTATCGCACCGCCATCGCCGGGCTCTACCTGTGCGGCGGCTCGACCCATCCGGGCGGCAACATCACCGGCCTGTGCGGCTACAACGCCGCCGCCGTCATCGCCGCCGATCTGGGACTGAACCTGTGGTGGAA
>CAZFGM010000958.1:0-2382 GCA_964518515.1 uncultured Alcaligenaceae bacterium
CCGCCGTCGCCAACCTGTTAGAAATCGATCTGCTGCGCTAATGTTAACCCACCGTGTAGATTTCCGATCAGCAACTTGCCCCCTTGCTTCCAGGACATTACCTGGTAGCCGTTTCCCGCCGGAACCCGCGCAACAAGAATTTTATTCCATTCCCCTCGAACGGCGTTTGCCTCGAGTGGCTATCCCCCTCGACGAAAGCGATAAAGATGTGCCCCTCGATCTGCAAGCCGTCTTCAGCCGATGCTGGGACGAGGGGCCTTATCCGGAGCTTCTCCGCTACGAAGGGCCGCCTCCCGGTCCCTTGACCTCGGAAGAAGTCCGCTGGTGCGAGAAACACCTGAAGCAAGCAGGGTTTCGTTCAAGGAAAGAAAAGTAGCCCTCGTCCGATTGCTCATTTGGAGGCTTTCGTCTTCTCCACCGTGATCCGCACCACCCACACGCTGTTGCTCTCCGGCGACGATTCCGGGACGGCTTTCCAGTGGTGCGGGATGCGGTCGTAGATGTACAGCAGGTTGCGCTCGTCCAGGGCGACGACTTCGGTGTAGCCGGTGGTATTGACTTGTTGCTTGGGATGGCAAGCGTTGTGGTGGGTGTGCAATTCGACCTTCTGCCAAGCGCGGGCCGTGCCGTCGGTGTCCAGCCAGAGGTACAGGCCGGGCCGGCCGCCGGACAGGACCACCGTGCCATCCTTCAGGACAACCAGGCTGGGCTGGACGGAAAAGACGTCATCGGGCATGAGGGCCGGCTCGGTCCAGGTTTTGCCGTCGTCGCCGCTGAAGGCGTGGCCGAAATTGTGCTTGGTGGTTTTCTTCTTGTCGATGACCCAAGGCCCCTGGCGAAAGACGCACAAGAGCCGGCCGTCTGTGAGGCGGGCCAGAGCGGCTTCGCACGGTCCCTCATTGCCCTTCAATGCCTTGGCCTTGGGATCGGCGATCACGGCGCGGATTTTCCACGCCTGGCCGTCTCCGGACTCGGCGGCCACCAGGCTGTAGCGGGCGTCGTCCCCGAAGTGGCCGTACAGCGTCGCCAGATAGGTGCCATCCTTGAGCCGGACCGTCTGGCCGTTGAAGACGAATCCGGACAGGCCGAGCTTGGGATCGAACGAGCGGTCCTTGCGCGGCCAGCCGCTGACGGTAAGCCCTTCCTTGACCAGGCGCAGCTCGCGCTTGCCGCGGGGCACGATCTGGTAAGGCGCCCCCATGCCCTGCGGCCGGGGATAAAGATAATAGGGCAACAGCACCAGGTCGCCGTTGGGCAGTACGAGATGGCTGTCGCTGTACGCGCCGGCCGACGGCTTGCTCCAGGTCAGGCCGCCGTCGGCCGACCAGGACGCCAGACTGGTGGACGAAGTGGTGTGCATATCCGCGTAATTCGACATGACAGCCAGCAGATCGCCGCCAGGCCGCCGGATCAACGTCGGAAACCAGAGATGTCCCTTGGCCCGGTGCACGCACACCGGCGTGGACAGGGACACTTTCAGGCCCTTGAGCTGCTCGGTCTTGGCGAGGTGCCAGCCGGCCGCTTTGACTTCGGCCGGCTCTCCGGCCCTGGTGCCAGCAAGCCCTCCGATTCCTGGCAGCAACAGAAAAGAGAACGCCAGGCCTTGTGATAAACAGGGGTGATGCGAAATGCGGATCATGGCGGAACGACCAACTCACTTGCTGGGCCGTTAGGTGAACTTGTTGTCTCGATATTACTTCGTGCCGGCCCAGTCAAGGGGAGCTTGTGGTTCGGCGTCTTTCGCTACCCTAAAAGGCGTCAAAGCGGGGGGTGCGCGATTGATCAGCGCCGAACGGAGAAGGGTCGTTTCCTTCCGGGCGCGGCGCCATGCCTTGTACTGGCCCCGGACTTGGATCGTCAGAATCCCCGCGACGAGCAGCCCCGCCCCGATTGGGAGAAGAATACCGGCCAAGACAAATCCGCCGGGTCCGAGGAAATCCGTCGCCAAGGCGGAAGCGATGCCGCCAAGGACGATATACACACCCAAAATGATCGAGCCGATACCGTAGGCGAGCGTGTAGTTGGCTGTGCCGCTGATGCTCCGCAAGCCGACGTAGACGAACACGCCGCCGACAAACCCGGCAAACGCGATCGCCAAGAGGTCTTCCCTGTTGAAGCCCCGCGAGCGACAAAGTTAAGTTGCCGGGGCCGGTAGCGAGATTGTACGCCTTGCCGCGAAAGAAAGCGGCCCCGGTCAACTTCAACGCCTCGTGCGGCGGCGATCGCGCGCTGACGTTGAAGCCTGGGTCTCTGCTAGGCGATCTCGTTTATCCGAAAACACTCCTGTCCCCCTTATTCTCGCCAGCTTAGGCACCGAAAATCAGAGGTCAAACCATGACACGATATCCGATATTCCTTCTCTCCCAAGGAACTGTAAAGCGC
>CAZFGM010000959.1:0-2381 GCA_964518515.1 uncultured Alcaligenaceae bacterium
ATTGATTATCAGTTTGCGACAACTTTTTGTCGCCAAAACGGCCCGAAGGGCCTAGTAGCCCCGAGCTTGTCATCCCCACGGATCAATGGCGTACTGGATTCCTTCACCGTGTTGCAAGCGGCGCAGAGCTTCGGGCAACTGGGTCAAGGGCAGGCAGCCGCTGATGAGGGGCGCCAAGTTTAGCTGACCCGACAAGAGAAGGTCGCGGGCCTTGGCCACATCCACCGGGGAAAAGTGAAAACTGCCGAGGACGCGGATTTCTTCGTAATGCAGACGATAACTATCGACCGGAAAGGCCAGGCCGCGCGGGATGCCGCCAAACAGCAGCACCTGGCCGCCCGGAGCGGCGGCGGCGAACGCCTGCTGCCAGCCTTCCAACGTGCCGGTGCACTCCAGCACGCAATCATATTGTTCATCCGCCCCGCATCCGGTTCGGACGTCCCAGACGGGGTCCAGGCCCATCTGACGGGCCAGGTCCAGGGTCGCGGCGCGGCGTCCCGCCCCCACGCGCGGAGCGGCCGTGTACGAGGGCACAACTTGCGCGAACAAAAGGCCCATGGCGCCCAGGCCAAGGATAAATACCCGCTCCACTTCCCGCCAGGCGATCCTTTCCAGACCGTGGACCACGCACGCCAGGGGCTCGAGCAGGGCCGCGTGATCGGGGAGCAAACTTTCCGGGCGTGGAAACAGGTTTTGCCGGGCCACCGCCGCGGGCAGCAGCAAATACTGGGCAAACGCGCCCAGCACTTTTTCGCGCATCACTTGCGGACAAAGGTTCCAGCGCCGTTTGCGGCACAAGGAGCAAGTCAAGCAGGGTGCACTGTGAACGCCCATGACCGGTTGACCGATTGCAAAGACGGGCGCCTCCGGCCCCAGGGCCGCCACCCGGCCGGCATAGCGATGGCCAAACGGCCCCGGCATGGGAATTTGCGGATGGCCGCGCCCGAACGCCTTGCGATCGGTGCCGCCGGCCAGGGCCCGTTCGACGCGCAGCAGGACCTGGCCGGGGCCCGGCGCGGCAATGGGCACGCGGCGCAATTCGACCTGTCCCGGAGCCAGCAGATAGGCCGCCGTCTGCTGTTGATCGCAAAGAGAAGATCCTTCCACAGACACCCGATCTCCCCTGTAGGACGGATTGGTAATATTGGTAACCCGTCCGCTTCACCGGACGGATGCAAATCCGTCCTGCGTTTTGAGCAAGCCAGGTCGGCGGTCGGTCACCGCGGCGGCCACAGGACCTTGCCGTCATAATCGTAGAGCGGCAGCTCCAGACGCTGGAAATCGGCGGTGAACTCCTTCCGGACCGCTTCGCCATCCTCCGGGTGGACGGCAATGGCGATCAAGCTCTCCAGGGGGACACGGTCGGGCACGTAGACTTCATCCTGACACAAAACCACCCAGTTTTCTCCCATGGCTTCCTGCGTCAGCACCTCCAGGGCAGGATCAACAAAGACGGCAAACCGGCCCGGATCGCACATGGTGTAGATATAGGACTGCTCGCCAAACCGATGCAGAAAGACAAGACTGTCGTAGGGTATAGGGAAGCCGGTGGCGATGATGTTGAGATCCGAGCGAACCGTGCCGTCCTCGCACCGAGCCGGCGCTACCAATCCCCTGTGCAGGATTCCCGCCAGCCGGTCGATCCGGGGCGCATTGGGTCTCCGCGGATACCGCGTGCACACATGGAAAAGGTCCCCCGCTTGCCATAGTCTTCTTACTTTCTTGCGGGCCCGTGACTCCGCGCTGCGGCCAGGCAATGGCTCGCGTCCACGCGGTGACCGCAGACTTTTTTTCTTGGAACGTTGCTCGCTCACGATGATACCTCTCGTCGATATGGTTCCCCTTGTCGGGCTTCCATCGGCCCAGGTTAGGCGAGCGGCAGGAAATAACTTACCTCCGTAGGACGGACATTCCTGTCCGTCCGCAGGGATGGGACGGACAAGAATGTCCGTCCTACGGGTAGATTATCAACTGCCGCTCGCCTTACTTCCAGCATAGGCGATTCGCCTACTCGCCGCCAGCGTGATGTGCCGCGCTTTTCACGACAGGGGCGATAAAAAAAACCAACCCGAAGTGCCGGGCAAGCGCTTCGGGTTGGCGTGGGATTGGGGGGGACGGCAATTAGTCTCAGGGCGACTAGCGCATTGGGCGAGTCACCGGGGCGAAGTGGGCGATGGGCGACTGGTGACCGGGCAACCGCGCAATTCTTGACGGCTTGCCGTTCCGCCTCCTTCAAGGAACACCCTCCCGGCGTTCCGGTTGGGCGATAAACGGGGTTGCACCCTGGGCGAATGGTGCCAACCGAAAAAACCAAGCGTTGATGTTATGGAAAGAGCGAATGGTGGGCCAAAAAAGATATTTTCCCTGGATATTTTTTTAGT
>CAZFGM010000960.1:0-2380 GCA_964518515.1 uncultured Alcaligenaceae bacterium
AGCGTAATCAAATTAATGGGAAGCAAAAAATCCCTGGTGAACGGGGCTGGAAGCATGGGAATGAGGTCCCCAGCACCCGCCGTGAACGGCGGGCCTAAACCGCTGGCGCGGAAAGCCCCCTGAAGGGGGCTGCCATCCCAACAGTTTTGCTACAGTCTCAATTTGTTTCGGATTTCGATATCCGGATTTCGGATTTGGTTTCGCCTTCGTTTATCGAGGCACCGTGGTAGATTACCCCCATCGCATTCGCTTGCGCGGCCCGTGGGAGTGCGAGCCGCTGGAGCGCCTTCCCGGCGGCGGGCCGGTGCCGGCGCCGCGGCGGATGCACCTGCCGTGCCGCTGGCAGGAAAGCGGCTTGTCTGGTTTTACGGGCCGGGTGCGCTTTCGCCGCCGCTTCGGCTATCCCGGACAAATCGATGATTACGAACGGGTGTGGCTGACGCTGGCCGGCTTCGAGGGCCGGGCGGAAATCCTTCTCAACGGCACCCAACTCGGCCAGGCGGATCAGGGACCTGTGGAGTTCGAAGTCACCCGTCTTTTGCAAGAGCGGAATTGTTTGGAGGTGATCGTGGAATCGCAGTCGCCCCAGGCCGGCCTGTGGGGTGAAGTGGCCCTGGAAATTCGCTGCTCCGCTTATCTTCGCGGAATCCAGGTTGCCTGCAAACCCGGCAATCCCCATCGCCTGATCGTCCGCGGCCAGGTCGTGGGAACCGCCGACCAGACCCTGGAGCTTTATGTGATCGCCGATCGCCATACCGTAGCTTATCACACCGTCGAGCCAAGCCCCAAGGGCACCGCCTTTCAAGTGGAAACCGACGAAATGCATTCCGCGCCGGCAAAAATCCGCGTGGAACTGGTAAATCTGTCCACTATCTGGTACGCTATGGAGGCGCCAATTGTTTCGGGATAGATTTTCCTCACCTCAAATTTAGCTGTGGAGGAAACCATGAATGCGAACAAACCCCGGTACAACTTCGAAGAGTTTTCCCAACGAGGGAAAGAAATTAATGACCGCGATATTCGGCCGGCCCTTCGTCCAGACGATCAAGATCGATTTGTCGCCATCGACATTGAATCAGGCAACTACGAGATAGATCGGGATGATTTCGCAGCCACCGAGCGTTTACTTGCCCGGCACCCCGATGCCCAGATTTGGTTGGCCCGTGTCGGCCAGCGTGCTGCCTACCGCATTGGCGGACATTTTGGCAATGGAGGAAGGAAATGATCACCGGCACCGTCAACGACCGCTATTAGCTGACCATCGGAATAGGGGTGAACGATTCGGCAGGGCAAAAGCATGACATGGAAACGATCCTGGATACAGGCTTCAACGGGTCGCTGACATTGCCACCTTCCTTAATCGCTAGCCTGGGTTTACCATGGCGTTCCCGCACCAGCGCTATCCTGGCAAACGGGAATGTTGAGGAATTCGACATTTACGCGGCAACGGTAATTTGGGATGGTATCCCTCCCCGAATTCTGGTTCAGGCCATCAACAATATTCCCTTGCTTGGAATGGCCCTGTTGGTGGGCTACGATCTGCGGGCTCGGGTGATTGTCGGTGTCAGCCTGCAGATCGAGGCGTTTCCCTGAGCCGGCGGTCCGACGTGTCCGAACAAGGAGTAGAAAACCTCTGGTAATACCCGATTTCCGGAATCCAAAGGGGCCGCTATTTCGTCTGGAAAGAAGCAACCCGCATTTTTTCGAAAGGAACGATCATGCAAGGCTTTGCCAAACGCCTGGGGCCGGCCGTGGCGGGGTTGGCCCTGTGGGTGACGGCCACGCCGGCCCCGGCGGCGTGCTGTTACTTCTCCGCCAAGAACGCCGATATTCTGCAGCCGGCCCAGAAAGTCTTCCTGAACTGGGACCCGGCCGCCAAGACCGAAACCTTCACCGTGCAGCCCAAGTTCGAGGGCAACGCTCTGGACTTCGGCATGGTCATTCCGACGCCGGCGCAGCCCAAGCTGCACGAGATGCCGCGCGATTTCTTCAAGCACCTGGCGGTGTATACGATTTTGAAGAATCGCGAGTCGCCGCATTCCAAGTTGCTGCCCATGTACGGGCGTGGTTTCGGCGGCCGCGGCAAAGCTCTCCAGCTAATGGCCTTCGCCAACAACAAATCCGCCGGAGATAAGGCCGAACGGAAGCCCACCGTGGTCGTGCTCGAAGCCGGCGTCGTCGGCTCGCTGGATTACAAGATCATCTCCGCCGAGCGCGCCGACGATCTTTATCAATGGCTGAAAGATAACAAGTATCACTATGCCGGCGATGAAGCCTCGCTCAACTTCTACGTGCAGAAGAAGTGGCTCTTCACCGTCATGAAGATCGACACCATGCAGATGAAGCGCAACAAGGATGGCTCCTTCGCCGGCGAGGTCAC
>CAZFGM010000961.1:0-2375 GCA_964518515.1 uncultured Alcaligenaceae bacterium
GAAGAGCTTATTTACCAAATGCAACACCACAAAGGTTGACTCCCCCCCCTGGAATATCGGCAATGGATAAACCTTTATTATCGCTAGGCACGATTGGAGTTACGGCGATAAGTGACGCGCTGGTTGCAGTCCGAAATACTGAATGGGTAGCGTGGCGAAGTACGCTTCCAGACTGGGCAAGATGGGCGCCACCCAAGTCCTCCAGATTATGACAGTGCCATTCGTGTCAGGACCCTTTTTCCGCCCGCCTGCTTCCTGGAAGATGCGCGTCGGCACGCCCAGGACCAGCTCGTCGTCTTTGGGATTCATGGTTTTTTCAAGAACATCTGATCGCCGTGCAATTTCAGACCGATGGCGGTCCAGGGATCGGCGGCGCCGATCATACCGGCGGCGGCGGCGGCCTTGTGCGCCAGCAATCCGTCCTCATGCATTTTCCAAACCAGCACTGGCCAGGGGTTCGCCACAGCGACCAGGCCGGCCACTCCCGCCGCCTTTGGGATTTCCTTCTTCTTATCCTCTGGAGGCCCCGGACCGAAGTCAATCAGCCGGGTGCCGACGACAATCACCACAAACAGCACCAAGAGCAGCAACACCAGACGGAAGGTTTCGGCGGCGCTGCGGCGGCTGAGCAAGGCGTCGAGGTCGGCCTGATTGCCGGCTTCCACGGCGGTTTGCAAGGCCAGCTCGTAGCGGCCGGCCGGGTACTCGGCGGCCATGTCCTCGGTGGAGTAACCGGCATATTCCTCAGCGGCGATCCGCGGCACCACTACGGCATCGAATTGCAGGGCGTTGCCGAAGGCGAAGCTGGCCGGCCAAAGATTGCTGCGGGCACGGGTCGGCAGCAGCAGCCACAGCCCTTGCAGCAAGCGCGTGTCGGGTCCCGGCCGCTGAAAGACGACGCGCCCGCCATCCACCAGGATTTGCACGCTCCCCAGCAGGGCGGGACTTTCCGCATTGTCCACGGTTTGTTCCACGGTTAGCGGTTCTTCATCCTCGCGCAGGGCGGAGGCCTTGACGCGCTGCAGCACCGCCTGGATGTCGCGCACGGATCGTGGCGGCAAGGGCTGCGGCGGCCAGCAACAACTAGGGAGCGAATCGCGTGCCTGCCAGTGCGGCGCCAGCCGTTCGGCCACGACAAATGGATCGCCCAGGAAATCGACATAGTCTCGCCGCGGCACGACCAGGAAAAAAAATCCCAACGTCCCGGCCTGGTCGGCGACGTGAACGACGGCCACGTTCTGCTTGCCCAGCGGCTGGGCAAACACGGCGGGCGGACAGGCTATTCCCTCCGGGCGGGCGCCGAAACCCGCCATCAACCGTTCGACTTCCGGTTGCCAGTCGTCGAGAAAACCGGCCGAGCGGGCCAGCAGCCGTACGTGCCCCTGGTCGGAGCGATGAAACAAGGCCTGTTCGATAGGAAACTCGGTCATGCGCTTTAATACCCCAAGCCCGCAGGCGAGTCTTCGAGCCTGCGGGCTTGGGAATATTGTATGGCGGGGGAATTATTTTTTGCGTTTCACCGCGGTGGGACGGACGGTCTCCTTGGCGTCGCCGCGAATGGCGGTGGCCGGAGCGGCAAGGGGCACCGATTCGGGCAGCGGGGTCGGGGCAGATTTTTTACTCGCCGTGAACCAGCTCAACAGCCAGTGCACTTCATTGGGGCGCAAAAAGGCCATGTTCATGACCAGCATCATGAGGGAAAACGTTTTCAAACCCATGAACAGGCCGATGAAACCGTGCAGGGTGATGGCCATGGCCAAGAGAAGCCAGCGCGTGCTGGGAAGCCAAATCAAGTACGGGTAACTGATCTCGAAAAACAGGGTGAAATACACCGCCCCGGTCAGGAAGGTCTCGAAGACCAGGCGGTGGCTACCCAGAAAGCGCAGGCAGATGTTGTAAAGTTCATACTGCATGGGGGCGAACTCGAAATTGGAAATGGTGCTCCAGACAGCGTCGCCTCTCCACCAGGCCTGGCCTAGCAGCTTGGAAAAGCCGGCCATGCCGTAGATGATGCACACGTGGATTTGCAAGAGGCGGAGGGCGACGTTGGCCGACACGGACGGCTCGGGTCGGGCGGGGGGCATGGGGGCGCCCGCCGGGTCGCCGGCAGGCAGGCCCCAAAGGGACCGCCAGCGGGCCAAGACGCGCGGCCGGGCCGTGCTCCACCACTTTGCCAGCCAGCGATCCACCGACAGGGCCGCCCCGCTCGGGCCGATCATCAGATAAATCAACAGAATGTTCATCATCGTATCCACGCCGAACAGGATGTTCGGATTGCGGTGGATGTAGCTGAGGGCCCCCAGCCAGGTTAGTACCGACGTGACGCGCGTGGCAAAACCGAGGACAAACAACAAGGTGACCAGCACCATGGCCAG
>CAZFGM010000962.1:0-2364 GCA_964518515.1 uncultured Alcaligenaceae bacterium
GGCTTGGTGAAGATTTGCAGCATGTAGCCCTCGTCGTCGCGATCGACGAGGATGCCGAGTTCGGCCAGGTCTTCGAGGTCCTCCTTGATGTCGCCGATGCGCGCGGGCAACAGATCGTAGTAGGAACGCGGCACGCGCAGGAACGACACGTCGTTGTGGTGCATGGCCCGCACGGTCTGGATGATGTTGCCGGTGGCCATGGCGATGTGCTGCACGCCGGGGCCGCCGTAGAACTGCAGGTATTCCTCGATCTGCGAGCGCTTGCGGCCCTTGGCCGGCTCGTTGATGGGGAACTTGATCCTTCCCGTGCCGTTCTGCATCACCTTCGACATTAGGGCCGAATATTCCGTGCTGATGTCCTTGTCATCGAAGCTGATGAGCTGCTCGAAACCCATGACCTTGCGGTAAAAATCGACCCAGACGTTCATCTTGCCTTCCTCGACGTTGCCGACGACGTGGTCGATGGCGGTCAGGCCGACGGGGTGAAACGTGGTCGGGCTATAGCGCTCGGGGTCGATGGGCAAAAAGCCTGGGGCGAACACACCCTTGTAGCGGTCGCGGTTGACGAAGGTGTGGGTGGTATCGCCGTAGGCGCCGATGGTGGCGGTCTCGTAGGCGCCGAACTCGTCTTCGAGGGCCGCCGGCCCAGCGACCGGAGTCGCTCCGCGGCGCACCGCTTCGGCGAACGTGCCGCGCACGTCGTCCACTTCCAGGGCGATGTCCATGACGCCGTCGCCGTGCTGGCTGAGCCGGCGGCTTTCCGGATGCTGGCCGGACAGGGGCGAGATCAGAACGAACGTGATATTGCCCTGGCGCAGCACGTAGCCGGCCTCGTCGCGGACGCGCGTTTCCAGGCCGGCATAGGCGATGACGTCAAAACCAAAGGCGTTGCGATAGAAATACGCCGACTGCCGCGCGTTGCCGACAAAGAAGCGCAGGTGATCGATGCGCCGCAGGGGTAAGTCTTTGGCCATGGTCCAACTCCGTACACCAAAAATCTCGCCCGGGTTAGTTTCCCGGAAGCGCGCATTATTTTCCCATAAGGATTTTCAAGGTTGCGGCAGCGGCTTGACGCACCTGCTCGTCGGAATCCTGCAAGGCCGTGGTCAAGGCGGGGATCGCGGCGTGCGCCGCGCGGTCCATTCTTCGCAGGTTTTGGGCCGCGCAGGCGCGGACACGCTTGTCGGGATCTTGAAGGGCCTTGATCATCGCCGGAACGCCGGCCTTGGCCAGTGGCCCAATAAAACTGAAGCCGTAAAGTGCGGCACAACGAACCTCCGCCGCCTCGTCCTTCAGGGCTTGCAGAAGCCCGGCCATCGCTTCTTGCTCCACGCCAAGGGTGTGGCCGAAGCGGTCGGCGCGTCGTGAATTGGCCAAGGCGAAAGCAACATATTTCCGCACCTCCTTGTCCGGATCACGGAGCGCGGCCAGCAAATGCGGCAGGGCAGGCTTGGCAAATTCCTTCATGTTGCCCACGGCGATTGCCGTATCCACGCGCACCTGAGAATCCTGGTCCTCGCGCAAGGTCTTGCTAATCGCGGCCACCACGACTTTCTCAGTTTCCTTCGGGAAGCCGAGTCCCTTTACGGCGTAACCGCGAACCTTTGGCTCGGTGTCTTGCAACGCTTCCAGGAATGCCGCGGTAACCGGAACTTGCAACATCGGCAGCAGTGGCTCTGCTCCATGCGCCCTGGAATATAAAGTATCTGTAGCACGAATGCGCACGCGCCCATTCACATCCTTCATGGCTTTAATCAGCGCGGGCACGGCGAGACGATCATCTGCCGACCCGGGTCTCATCAAGCTGGCGGCCGCTTTTTCGCGAACAGCCGGATCTTTGTCTTTCAAACCAAGAATCAAATCCTGACCGACCTTCGGCTGACTTGAAGCGCTGGGGTTGGTGGCGGCAAAAAGAGATATCCACAGAAGCGCCATTTGAGCAGTTTTCATGATACCTTCCGATAGTAGGGGTTGTAAAAAATAACTACCTTCTCGGGATAATCGACCCCGGCCTGCACCACCAAAACCTGGGGCGAGTCATTGCCCATGTCATGGAGCAGCGCGTGCAGTTCTTCAAAGCCAGCGGCATCGGCAATAATCTTGCCTTCCGATATGGCCACAAAACGGCCCGGAGGATAAGTCTGGTTGATGGTATCACGCAACTGGCGATACGCGGCGTGATTGATTTTCTGTTCTTGACTGAGGGACATGTTTTTTCCCCCTTGGGAACTTTATTCGGAACGGCGGCCGTTTGGTGACGGTGGAAAGTCCGTTTGCTGACGGTGCCGGCCTCTGAAAGCCCGGCCTCTGAAAGCCCGTTTGGTAACGGTGGAAAGTCCGTTTGCTGACGGTGCCGGCCTCCGA
>CAZFGM010000963.1:0-2364 GCA_964518515.1 uncultured Alcaligenaceae bacterium
GACTTCACCACGCCGCCGCGGCGCGCCATCCTTCCCACCGGCAGCGTGAAGAATTGAAGAATTCATTGCCGGATCGCGGACGCACGCCCAGACGAACCTACAGCAACAGACGTATGCCGGCGTTCCCACGCCAACGCCTTTTCGGGTATACTTCCAGCATGATCAAGACAGCCAGAAGGGGCCGCAAGAGTCTTTCTCCGAGGGAGGACCGCACGATGCCGCGCACGAAGAAGAAACCTGCTTCCCCGCCCGACAACGGCCCGCGCGCGGCGCCGGCCGAGGTGCTGACGTTGGCCGACGCGGCGGCGTACCTGCGCCTCACTGCCAAGGAGGTCCTCTGTCTGGTCCGCGAGCAAGCTCTGCCCGGCCGGCAGGTCGGCCCGGATTGGCGCTTCCTCAAGTCGGCCTTGCAAGATTGGCTGAAGATCGGCCCAGCGAAAAAAGGGCTCCTCCAGCTTGCCGGTGCCATCAAGGACGACCCGTACGCACAAGAGATGCTCGAGGAGATCTACCGGCGGCGCGGCCGGCCGGAAACTGAGGAGGGCTGATGTACCTCCTCGACACCGACACGTTGACGTGGTTGCATCTCGGCCGCCTGCAGGTGATCGAGTGCGTCCGGCAGGTGGGCGAAGAAAACGTCGCCACGACGGTGATCAGCGAAATCGAGATCCTTGGCGGACGACACGCTTTTCTCCTGAAGGCGCGTGACAGCGAACAGCTGCTGCGGGCACCAATCTCATCACTACTTCTGCGCCCGTGCCGCGGGGACAACCGGTCCATGATTGCCAATGAGTTCGTCAATCATCTCGGGGTGCCCGCGGAGCACTTGCAACAGACGCAAAGCGGCCTGGGTGGGACGGCGCCTACCTTGTTCCCAACTTTGCAGGGTTTTCGCAGACACATTCAAGATTTTGGCAAAAGTCCGTTGGGAAAAATTCCATTCCCGGCGGAGCATGGCCACCTCTTGGGCCGCGATTTCCGGAGGCGGCAGGGGGACCACGGTGGTCCGCAAAGGCAATTCCCCCTTGGCAAAGCGAATGCCTTCTTCCAGGCTGGTCTTCAGGTCCTCAAAAAACGGATTGGTCTTGGTTCTATTCATTGGTAGCCCCGGTTATCGATCGAATGGCCTGTTGTTTGAAAGCCTCGGCAAGTTTGCGGAGGGTTTTTTTCTCTGCCATGTTCAGGTCGTCCTTTTCTCCCTTGGCGTAGATTTTTGCCAAATAAATCCAATCGGCCTCCGGAACATGAAGATAAATCAAGCGAATCCCGCCACGTTTCCCCCGGCGATGTCGGGGATCACGGACGCGCATTTTTCGCAGCCCCCCAGCACCGGGGATGACCGCCCCTTGGTCCGGATCGGCCATGAGTTGATTTTGTAACGTCGCGTAGGCATTTTCATCGAGGAACCTGCCCAAGGCGTCCGTGAACGAGCGCGCCTCGATAAAAACCTTCTTCATGCCTCTTCATGGTAATCGAAATTGGATTCCGAAACAGGGCAACTTTTTTCTGAAGCGATCGATACCCTCAACCTGCGCGGACACACGGGGAGTGTTACCAGCCTGGCCCTGAGCGGCGACGGCAAGGAGTCATGTCCATGAAAGAATCCCTGATATCTTGCAGGAGGGTGAAGCCCTGGGCGAAACCAAGGGGGCCGTGGCCGAAGCGAAGAGGTTGCTGTTGCTGCAGGGTGAAAGCCGGTTTGGTCCAGCGGATGCCCAGACGGCAGCGGCCATGGCCAACATCAACGACTTGCCGCGCCTGGAAAAATTGGGTGTGCGTTTGCTGTCGGCGAGCAGCCGGCGGGAATTGTTGCGGAAGCCGCGCCGCCGCAACGGCGGGCATCGGCAGAGCCCCCGACCAGTCCCTAACCCGTTTCTTGATTCCACATATCAAGGTGTGGGACCTGGAGGCGGGCAAGGAAACCCTCACGACCGGACAAAAGGGTCGGGAGTCTTATCGGAAGATGGTAACTGGCACCGCTGCTTCCAGCGCAGTTGCAGAGTCGGTGATATTCGGGTATCGGGACTTACCCAGGAGCGAGCCATCGAGGACTTGCAATGTCAGTTGTGGAAAAGCGTAGTTCGCGACGCGGAGGCGAGCGGAGTGTTGCAGGAACGTACAATTGGACAATGGCAATGTCAGTTGTGGGAAAAGCTGGCAATTCGGCACGAATGTTCCGCGCGGAACATTCGCGGAGGATGCGGACCGCGGCCGTCAGCAAACGGCTTTTTTGGCCCCCATATCGCAAACCGGTAGTGCCGGTCAGCCGTAGCCGATAGACCCTTGAATGACGCCCGGTCCGAAAACCCCGTTTGTCGGTCCCGCCGTCACCAAACGGGTTTTTTCGGACCCCCACCATCAAGG
>CAZFGM010000964.1:0-2346 GCA_964518515.1 uncultured Alcaligenaceae bacterium
AGAGGAATTAGCTCAAAAATTTGCGGACCGCCTCCAAGGTTTTGGCGGTCTTGAGAAAGCGCGCGAAATGGCGCAGCTCGGCCAAAGCGGACAGGGCACGAACCTTCGCCAAGACCTTGCGGCCCTGCCGTCCAAATTTCGCATCCAGAACAAGGGCGATCCCTTCCAGCAAGCCTCTACGCAAGCCTACTTCCTCTCCTTGCTCCAGTCCTTTCTGAAGGGCACTGCGTTCGATGCTCGAAAGGTATGGCATGCTCTTCTCCTTTTCATACGCGAAGACCGCGGCGCGGAAGCTTTCTTCCAACTCCTCCGGCAAGGTCATGATCCAATCCATCAGGCGAAAGAGTCGGCGGACATCCTCTTTCGACCAGTTGCCCCGGTACAGCCCTTTCACCAGTCGCAGTTTCCCAAGGCGGCGGTTCACCGGGTCGCGGCGCGTTTCGAGGGCCTGGCAGTGCGCCAGCACCACGGCGGCAAACGGATTGCTGTCACGTTCCAAAGCCTCCAGGTCTTGGGCGTGATCCAGCAGCTTGGCCACGCGGAAGGTCAGCTCCGTCCGGCATCCCCAGTGGCCGTAGGCGAAGGTCGTTGGCCGCCATTCCGGCCGGTCATCGCACAGGACTGCCAGGCTGACCACGGTTTGATTATACAACTGCCGCACGGCAGTATTGTAGTCGAACATGCGCTCGGGGAATTCCTTCTCGTAGTCCCCCTGAATTTCAACATGGATGAGCAGCCAGCGCTGGGTGCCGTCCCTAAGCCACACTTTGAAAAGCTTGTCGGCCAGAAGTTTGCCCACGTTGGCCCGGCGCACGATCTGCTGGAATTCCTTGTCGAGCGCCTCGTAGCCGCGTGCCCAATCAATGTCGGCGTGAATGTCGGGGAAGAAGAAAGCGAGGAAGAACGGCAAGTAGACGTGCAGCGCGTCCTTCCACGGGCTGTCGAAATCGTCCGCTGCTTGGGGACGTTTGGCCATGGGGCTGAATATAACGAGGGGAAATGGCACAGGCAAGGAAGGGGACGCCCCGAGCATTGGCCGAGCTCAATCACCCAGGGGAGGCCGGGGCGACCCCCCGCTCGCCGCAGACTCACCACTCCCTACTCACCAAACTACCACTGCCCAACCGGAGTTGCTTTTCTCCTTTCCATTCGTCTACCCGTGGGCAAAATTGATTGACCGCGGGCGGCACTTGCCTTTATGATGCAGGAGGCCCAAAACTTCATCGGGGAGGTTCGCATGCAACGCTGGATGGCCATGGCGCTGACCCTGGTGATCGGCCCGCCGCTGGCGGCGCAGGATGAAGTCATTCTGGGCAAGAAAACCAGTGCATGGCTGAAGATGCTGCGCACGGAAAAAGAGGCCAGGTTCCGGCGGGCGGCGCTCATCGCCCTGGAAGTGGCCGGCGCCAAGGCGCCGGGCGTGGCGGCGGGGTTGATCGATGCCCTGGAAAAAGACGCCGAGCCGGAAATTCGCCGCGAGGTGGCCCAGACCCTGGGCCGGATGGGGCCGGACGCCAAAGGGGCGGTCGAGGCGCTGGGCGAGGCGCTGAAGTCGGACAAGGTGGACGTGGTCCGCGAGGCGGCAGCGCGGGCCCTGGGCGGCAAGATGGCGGACAAGGCCCATACCCAGGTCCTCATTCTCACGCAGGCTCTCAAAAAGGAAAAGCACGAAGGCACCCGCGTGGCGGCGGCGGAAACCCTGCGCGACCTGGGCAACAAGGCCCGCGTCGCCGTGCCGGTGCTTTTGGACGCCTTGAAAAACCCCACGATGGATCGCTTCACGCGCTTCTACGCCGCCCAGATTTTGGGCCGGTTCAAGGAAGATGTCGCACGCTCCGCCCCGGTGCTGATCGACATGATGCACGATGCGTCGGTGCACGTCAGCGTGCGCGAGGCGGCCACGGAGTCGCTGGGTCGGCTGGCGGCACAGAAGGCCATTGGGGCGTTGGCCAAGGCGCTGGGATTTGCCAAGGAGGCCAAGAACAATGCCCCAGTGGAAATCCGCCGCGCCGCCGCCGTCGCCCTGAGCAAAATGGGCGACAAAGCCAAACCCGTCTGGCCTGCCATCAAAAACGCTCTAAAAGACCCGGAAAATTCCGTGCGCTACCAGGCGATTCGCCTGGCCGGAATCCTGGGCAAAGAGGTGGGCGAAGTGACCCCGGCCCTGGCCGCTGCCTGCCTGGACGATCCCCATACGGAGAACCGCCTGGCCGCCATCCAGGAACTGGGCGAACTGGGACCAGTCGCCACCCGGGCCATTCCAACCTTGACCAAGTTGGCCGACGCCGACAACCGCCAAGCCATCCGCGACGCCGCCAAGGCGGCGTTGAAGAAGATTCAGGTTTC
>CAZFGM010000965.1:0-1539 GCA_964518515.1 uncultured Alcaligenaceae bacterium
TCATTTGCTTCGCATCATGCATCGCCGCGACATTTACAGACACTTTCCCTAGTAGCCGCGAGAATTTCTTCGGAGCCGCCGCTATGTTGCCTGGTACCCGTCCCGTTTACCAAATGCTGACAATTCATCCCGACCAGTGGATCGGGGCTTTGCAATATTTAATCGATGGCAGGCTGCTTGCCGCGGCATTTGAGTTACCGCCAGGGATGCGGCGCCGCGGCAGCGATTTACCTACGCGGACCATCGATGTTTGGGATGTGGATCGCCAAGAGGTGGTTTGCCAAATTCCCATCCATTCCCAGGTAATCGATTGCACGTTTAACAAAGAAGGCACGCTTGTTGGTTTTGTGGAGACCGATCAAATAACGGTTTTTGACCTGGCTCAGAAAAAACCCTTGTGGAAACAGTCAACCAGTCTCGAAAGTCAGTCCGTCGAGTTCTCTCCTCCAGGGAATCTGATCGCCCTTTCAGGTTGTTTCCCAAATACGTTTACCGATGTAAGGGAGGTGGCTACGGGGGAAAAACTCCTGTCGTTGAAGCGGGATTGGTATTGTATTTCCGCGGCTTTCTCTCCCGACGAAAAACAAATCGCTCTAGTTGGGGGCGACGAGGAATTTTCCGGAGGTCCATTGCTCGTTTTGGATTTGCAAGGAAATCCGCGTTGGGAAGTGGGCGGGTCCGATCCCCTTGATTTCTATGCGGTCAATGATTTGGCTTTTTCCTGGGACGGAAAATTGGTTGCTACCGTCGAAAGTAACATTCGCCTTTGGCACACCGATTCCGGAAAACTGTATCGCGAATACAAAGGCGATCTGAATACTGGGCAATTCAGGTCCATCCACTT
The DNA here is from genome assembly GCA_964518515.1 of uncultured Alcaligenaceae bacterium. Taxonomy (GTDB): domain Bacteria; phylum Planctomycetota; class Planctomycetia; order Gemmatales; family Gemmataceae; genus CAZFGM01. The sequence continues at coordinate 845 of CAZFGM010000965.1, forward strand.
TCACACCGACGGGAATAGTTTTCTGGCCACCGCCATGCCTGCTGCTCTTCTCCATGGTGGCAGCTACTCCCTAAATCTCCGGTGGCTGAATTTCATTAATGATCGTGATATCAAGGTTTTCAGCAAAGAGGATTACGGGCGATCCATTGTTGAAAAAGGACCGGACGCAATTGCATTGTCCAAAGATGGGAGGAAGTGTGCTTCGGTTTTCCTCACCGATTCCATACTCGTTTGGAATTTAGATTAATCTCCACTGGTAAAATTACCATTTATTTACCTTGTACCCATTGCGAACTGTCTGTTCAATGCGAACGGATTTTAATGACAGACACAACGGGAGTAACCCACCATGGCCAAACCCCTCAACATCGCCATCATTGGCTACGGCTTCATGGGCCGGGCCCATTCCAACGCCTATCGCAAGGTCAATAACTTCTTCGACCTCGAATACCGGCCGGTCCTGAAGGCGGCGTGCGCCCGCGATGCGGCCAAGGTCAAGGCCTTCGCCGACAAGTGGGGCTACGAATCGGTCGAGACCGACTGGCGCAAGCTGATCGCGCGGAAGGACATCGACTGCATCGACATCTGCGTGCCGAACAACCTGCACGCGGAGATCGCGCTGGCGGCGGCCGGCGCGGGCAAGATGATCCTGTGCGAGAAGCCGTTGGCCATGAACGGGCCGGAAGGACGCAAGA
>CAZFGM010000965.1:1549-2341 GCA_964518515.1 uncultured Alcaligenaceae bacterium
GCCAAAGTGCCGAACATGGTGTGGTACAACTATCGCCGCGTGCCGGCCGTCACGCTGGCCAAGAAGCTGATCGACGAGGGCCGGCTGGGCAAGATCTTCCACTACCGGGCGAATTTCTTGCAGGACTGGACCATCTCCGCCGATCTGCCGCAGGGCGGCACCGGCCTGTGGCGGCTCGATGTCGCCGCCGCCGGCTCCGGCGTCACCGGCGACCTCCTCGCCCACTGCATCGACACCGCCCTGTGGCACAACGGGCCCATCACCACCGTCAACGCCATGACCGAAACCTTCATCAAGGAACGCAAGCACACCCTCACCGGCAAGGTGGAAAAGGTCGGCATCGACGACGCCTGCTCGTTCCTGTGCCGTTTCGCCAACGGCGCCCTGGGCCTGTTCGAATCGACGCGTTACGCCCGCGGCCACAAGGCCCTGTACACCTTCGAGATCAACGGCGAGCACGCCAGCATCAAGTGGGACCTCTGCGACCTGCACCGCCTGCAATACTTCGACCACAAGGACCAGGGCATCGTCCGCGGCTGGCGCTCGATCCACGTCACCGACGGCGACCACCCCTACATGGGCAAGTGGTGGGTGCCGGGCCTGCAGATCGGCTACGAGCACAGCTTTGTTCACCAGGTAGTCGACTTCCTCGAAGGCCTGGCCAAAGGCAAACCAGCCCAGCCGGACTTCCGCGACGCCTACCGGACGCAACTGGTGCTGGACGCGATTTTGCAGTCGGCAAAGGAACAGAAGTGGGTTACAATTGGTCAGGGAGGATAGGAGGAGGTACGC
>CAZFGM010000966.1:0-2335 GCA_964518515.1 uncultured Alcaligenaceae bacterium
CATCGGCGGCGTCTGCGCCACCGACCCGGACGAGGGCGGCGTCATCTCGCCGGGCGGGGTCGGCTACGACATAAATTGCGGCGTCCGCCTCGTCCGATCCAATCTTTACTACCGCGACGTCAAGCCACACCTGCGCAACCTGGTGGATACCCTGTTCCGCAACGTGCCGACGGGCGTGGGCCGGTCGGGACGCTATTCCTTCCGAGGCAAAGAACTGGACCGCCTTCTGGCCGAGGGCTCGTCGTACCTGGTGGACCGTGATCTGGCGGTGCAGCGCGACATCGACTACACCGAGGCGCACGGCCGGCTCGACGGCGCCGATCCCGACCAGGTCACCGACCATGCCAAGATGCGCGGCGCCGAGCAGTGCGGCACCCTCGGCTCCGGCAACCACTTCCTCGAAGTCCAGGTCGTCGATGCCATTTTTGACGAGGAAGCCGCCGGCGTCATGGGCCTGGAAAAGGACATGATCTGCGTCATGATCCACTCCGGCTCGCGCGGCCTGGGCTACCAGGTGTGCGACGACGCCCTGCACATGCTCCGCAAGGCGCCGGAAAAGTACGGCATCGCCTTGCCCGACCGCCAGCTCGCCTGCGCCCCGGTCAACAGTCCCGAGGGGCAGAAGTACATCGCCGCCATGCGCGCCGCGGCCAACTTCGCCTGGTGCAATCGCCAGCTCCTCATGACGCAGGCCCGCGAGGTCTTCGCCGAGGTCTTCGGCCGGTCGTGGCAGGAGCTGCAGATGAACCTGATCTACGACGTCTGCCACAATATCGCCAAGTTCGAGGAGCACACCATCGACGGCAAGACCAAGCGGGTGTGGGTGCATCGCAAGGGCGCGACGCGAGCATTTCCGCCGGACCATCCCGAGATTCCGCCGATGTATCGCAAGATCGGCCAGCCGGTGATCATTCCAGGGGACATGGGCCGGGCCAGCTGGGTGCTGGTGGGTCAACAAGGCAGCATGGAGCGGACGTTCGGCACGACGTGCCACGGCGCCGGCCGGGCCATGAGCCGGACGGCGGCCCTCAAGGAAGCGGCCGGACGACGCATCGACAAGGAGCTGGAAGCCAAGGGCATCATCGCCCGCGCCCAGAGCCGACGCGGCCTGGCCGAGGAACAGCCCAAGGCGTACAAGAACGTCGATGACGTGGTTGAGGTAGTGGACCGGGCGGGGCTGTCGAAGAAGGTGGCGCGGATGCGGCCGATCGGGGTGATCAAGGGGTGATCATTGTCCCCAGCCCGAAGGTCAAGCTTGGACAATAATTAACCACCCGATTACAACAAATCAATTCCCACCTTCAGGAGTCTACTTTATGAGGGATATTCTGGTAAGGATCAAGAGAGCGGTCCTTGCCGGCCGTTATGTATTCAGCGAAAAAGCAAGAATCGAGATGGAGTTGGATGGATTAACGGAGTTGGACATTGTAGAAGCCATTGCCAATGCCGTGACAATTTTTAAGAAAGTCCGCTCCACAAGTCCCCTCCGGAAAGTGGGGAAGGAATATTTATACATAATTCAAAGTACGAACTTGGAGGGTGTGGTAATTTACACCAAGGGAAAATTGGTTAAAGAAAGTGGCGCGGAGGCTTATTACTTTCTGATTTCTTCAAAAAAAGGTGATTGAGGATAATGATGATTACCATTACCATCTGTCCCAGCTGCGGAAGCAAGGACATCAAGCGGTTGTGCCGCAATTGGATTGGGGAGTACAAGGGCCAGACCTACATGGTTCCCGACCTGGAGTTCTACGAATGTGCCCAATGCAGGGAAAAAGTTTATGACCCGGAAGCCATGCGGAAAATCGAAGCCTATTCCCCTGCGTTCGCCAAAGTCCATACCACCAAGTAGCTCGGATGCCCTGCCGGTTCTTCGATGACGTGGTGGAAGTGGTGGACCGCGCGGGACTGTCGAAGAAGGTGGCGCGGATGCGGCCGATCGGGGTGATCAAGGGGTAAGATTGGCAACCATTGGTTTTTTTTCCTTTTCCGGGCCAAACAAACCATCCCGACTTGAAACGGTGGTGGAGTTCGTCATGGAACGGGAATCATTTCGCTGGGAACCTATCCTTGCCTTTGGATGTTTATTTGGGTTCTGGTTCCCCCTGGCCCAAGGGCCCAAGCGGTCCCCGCGGCGGCGGACGGCGCTTTGTATGGAATAATGGTAGCCGTTCACGGCCGAACGATCCCAGCGGCGCGTACCGGAGGCGTTCGACGAATGATTGAAGCTGCGTTATTGGTAGGAGAACGGTCAAGAACCGGATCATGTGCTGTCGGGCAGCAGGTTCGGCCCGGGTTGGCCGGCAAAATAGGCGGATAGGGATTCGTAGAGAAC
>CAZFGM010000967.1:0-2334 GCA_964518515.1 uncultured Alcaligenaceae bacterium
CTTCCTCCCGCGCCCGAAGAAATCACCGCCTTTTTGCAAGACCAACGGCCCGACGCCTACGAGCGCTTGCTCGATCGCTTGCTTGCCTCGCCCCATTTTGGCGAGCGCTGGGGCCGCCAGTGGCTGGACAATGCCGGCTACTCCGACGTGACCGGCAGCGACAACGATGCGAACATCATCCGCCTGAGCGAAGGCAAATGGCGCTACCGCGACTGGGTGGTTCGCTCGTTCAACCAGGACAAGCCATTTGCCCGCTTTCTGACCGAGCAACTGGCCGGCGATGAGTTGGTTAACTGGCGCGCGGCCAAGGTCTTCACGCCGGAAATCCGCGAGCTGTTGATTGCCACCGGCTTTCTGCGCAACGCCGCCGACACCACCGATGAAAACGAGCTGAATACCCTGGACATCCGCCACGATGTGCTGCACCGCACGGGGGAAACCCTGGTCAATAACCTGCTCGGCCTGACCATCCAGTGCGGCAAGTGCCACAACCACAAGTACGAGCCGATCCCGCAGCGGGATTATTACCAGGTGATGGCCCTCTTGTCGCCGGTATTCAATCCGCGCTCGTGGCAGCAGCCCAAGCAGCGGGCCTTGGCCGACGTGTCGCCGGCGGAAAAAGCCGAGCTGGAAAAAATCAACGCCGAGTTGCAGCGGCACATCCAGGAATTGCAGAAACGCCTGGCCGACCTGCGCCGGCCTTATGAGGTGCGCTTGCAGGAATCCAAGGTGGCGAAACTTCCCCAGGGGGTGCAGGCTGACGTCCGCGCCGCTTTGCGAACCCCGGCCGACAAACGCACCAAGCCGCAGAAGGATCTTCTGGCCAAGTTTGCCGGCGGCCTTACCGTCAAAGCCGAGGAAGTAAATGCCGCTTTGACTGCCAAGGATCGGGCCACAGTGGCCGCTGGGGAGAAAACCATCGCCGCCTTGAACGGCCAGCGCCGCACCTGGGGGATGCTGCAGCCGATTTACGAGGCGAACCCTCCTTCCCCGATGTTTCTGTTACGCCGCGGCAATCATGAATCGCCGGGGGCGGAAGTGCAACCCGGTTTCCTGTCCGTGTTGTGCGTTTCCGAGAAGGACGCCCTGGCGACGCCGGCCAAGGCGCAAGGCAAGTCGAGCGGCCGGCGCCTGGCCCTGGCCCACTGGCTCACCGACCCGGCCACGCCCGCCGGCAGCCTCGTGCTCCGCGTCCGCGTCAACCGCGTGTGGCAGCAACTCTTCGGCAGGGGCATTGTGGCCACGGCCGATAACCTGGGAACCTCCGGCGCTCGGCCCAGCCATCCCGAATTGCTCGACTGGCTCGCCGCCGAGTTCACCGCCAACGGCGGCCGGCTTAAACCGCTGCTGAAACAGATGCTGTCGTCTTCGGTCTATCGCCAGAGGTCAGAAGTCAGAGGTCAGAAGTCAGAGGTCAGAAGTCAGAGGTCAGAAGTCAGGAGTCAGGAAAAGAGTTTGAAAGATCCGCGGAAGGTCGATCAGGACAATCAGCTATTATGGCGCATGCGGTTGCGGCGCATGGATTCCGAGAGTGTGCGCGATTATCTGCTGGCGGTCAGTGGAAAACTCGATCGCGCGGTCGGCGGCCCGCCGCTTCCCGTCGAGGGCCGGCCCGACGGCAGTTTCGCCGTCAAGACCCAGGGTTTGCCGGCGCCCACCAGCCAATGGCGGCGCACCCTCTACCTGCTCGCCCGCCGCCATTATCATCCCACCCTCCTGTCGGTCTTCGATCAGCCGCTCATGTCCACCCATTGCACGGCCCGGTCCTCGTCGGCAGTGGTCTTGCAGTCGTTGACCATGCTCAACGACGCTTTTGTACTGGAACAGGCCAATTTCCTGGCCGAACGAGTGGCCCGAAGCGCGGGCGAATCCGCCGCCAAACGCATCGACACGGCTTTCCGCATCACCCTGGCCCGCCCGCCCCGTGCCCAGGAAATCGCCTGGAGCACCGAGCTTTTGGACCGCCACAGCGTGCACTATCTGCGTTTGAAGATGCCCGCCGGCCAGGCGAGCCAGCGCGCCCTGACGCATCTCTGTCACATGCTGCTGAATACCAATGAATTTTTGTATGTTCCGTGAGAGGTGAACCGTGAACATCTTTCCTAACGCTGGCAAGCCGCAATCCAAGAAGAGGATTAAGAGTAAAGAGTAGGATTACGATGATGAAGAGGAATAAGAGCAAGATCAGGAGTAGGAAAAACTTCACCGCGAAGATTATTCTTACTCCTCCTCTTGCTCATAATCGTTTTCGTAATCTTAGTCTTCATCTTTCTCCTTCTCTGCACTTTCTGAAAAAAACCTTAGTTCCCCCTTTCGAGGGTGAAATTGATCTTT
>CAZFGM010000968.1:0-2333 GCA_964518515.1 uncultured Alcaligenaceae bacterium
GACACGGCACCGCAGAAGGACGGGCCGGTCAAGGGCAAGAACCTGCCCGCAAAAAACGGAAAGTTCCCCGAACGGGCAGAAACGCGGGTGACGTTTGATTTCCGGTGTACCAACGCACTGTCGCTTGACGCCGGGCAGTTGGCCGAGCTAGCCCAGGAACTGGGCTTCGACGCCGTCGTTACCAGGTGTCACAGGATCAGCCACCTGGAAGAACTGGAAGGTCGTGGCGACCTGATCATCCAACGTGTCCTCGAAGAGGTCAAGAGCCATGTTACTCGCCGTGCCGATATCATCACCCAATCGCGGGCGGGCGTGGTGAGCATGCACCACGACCTGAAGAACCGCCTGGACCGGTCGCGCCTTGTGGAAATCGGTCCCCAGTTGCAAAGGGGCTGGAATGAGGTAAAGGGACTCATGGAACGGTTGCGGGAGTGGACTGACGCGCCGGCGCAGCTCAAAGGCGCGGCTAGGGAACTGGCTGTCGCCGTCAGCCGGTTCCACGGGGCATTGGAAAGACCCGTGGGCTTGACTCTAGACTGCCTGTGGCGCCTGAACGATTTGTACCAACTCGCCATGGTACTGAGCGATTACAATAGGAGTCTGTTGAATAATTAGGTTTTGCGTACAATAGGTTATGAAACGCAAACCCTATCCCAGTGACTTACTGACAGCTGCGCAATTAGCGCAACTTTTTCTAACATAAGGAGATGACAGAGCATCATCTTATTCGGGAAGTCAGTGAGTGGCGTCGGCTTCGGGCTGTGGCGTTGCATGAGCAAGGATGGCCAGAAGTCCTTATAGCCGAGGCACTTGCTGTCAACAAGGGAACCGTCAGCAGATGGTTGGCGCTTGCCCAAACAGGTGGGGTTGAGGCTTTGCTGGGTCATACAGGTGCTGGACACCCACCACAATTGACGCCCGAGCAGCTGGTAATGGTGCCTGAGTTTTTGTGGCACGGAGCGGAGGCCTATGGTTTTCGGGGCGAGGTTTGGACCTGTCCTCGCAGTGCTCAGGTTATGCGATGGGAATTCGGGGTTTCTTACCACAAGGACCACGTTTCCCGCTTGATGAAGGAACTGGGCTGGACACCGCAAATCCCGATTACCCGAGCGGTCCAGCGCGACGAGGAAGCCATTGAGCGTTGGCGGGTTGAGGTCTGGCCCGCGTTGCGGCGGAAGGCGGTGCGTGAGCGCCGAACCCTGGTTTTTATCGACGAATCGGGCTTTTATTTGTTGCCAGGGAAGGTCAAGACCTACGGACCTAAAGGGAAAACGCCGGTAATCGACCAATGGCTGACCCGAGATCATTTGTCGGTGATGGCAGGCTTTACCCCAAAAGGCAAGGTGTATACCCTGGTTCGTCCAGAGTCGTTGTCGAGTTCGCACAGCGTAGTGTTTCTCGAACACCTGCTTCGTCAGACGGGGACAAGATTGTTGGTCATTTGGGACGGCTCGCCGATTCATCGCTGGAAAGCTGTGCGAGAATGGCTGGCCAGCGGCGGAGCAAAGCGGGTTCATTGGGAGATGTTGCCAGGCTATGCTCCCGACCTGAACCCGTTGGATGCCGGAGGATGGCAGCACCTGAAACATGTGGAGATGCGCAATTTGTCGTGTATGGATCTGGAAGAGCTGCACTTGGAACTCCATCTGGCCATAGGGAGGCTACGGCAAAAACCTCATTTGATTCATAGTTTCTTTGCAGCTGCTGGTCTTAGCCTATGAAGTTGCGCTAATTGCGCAGGGATCTGTAACGGACCAGCAGTGGGCTCTCATCGAGCCTTTCTTCCCAAGATCCCGCGCCGCCCTCGACCCGGTCGGCCGCGTGAGGTGGACCTGCGCGAGGTCGTCAACGCGCTGTTCTATCACGCCCGGGAAGGCTGCTCCTGGCGCGCCTTGCCGCACGATTTTCCCCGACTGGAATTGCGTGTATCACTACTTCCGGGAATGGAACGCGGACGGCACCTGGCAGAAGAACCTTGATGTCCTCCGCCCCTTGGCCCGCGCCCAGGCGGGACGGGCGCTGACACCCAGCGCCGCCGCGATCGACAGTCAATCGGTCCGGACCGCGCTGGGGGGCAAGGAGCGGGGGATCGACGGCGGCAAGAAGGTCCACGGCCGTAAGCGGCCTATCCTCGTGGATTCCCTGGGTTTCCTCATCGCCGTGGTGGTGACGGCGGCCAATGTGGACGACGCACGAGCGGCCCAGGACGTCTTCGCCCAGGTGCGCGGGCGGGACTTCCCGCGCCTGCGGGTCGTCTTCGCGGATGGCAAGTACCGCAACCACGCGTTGGACGACTGGCTGTCCCGCCACCGGCGGCCTTACCGGCTTGAGAT
>CAZFGM010000969.1:0-2332 GCA_964518515.1 uncultured Alcaligenaceae bacterium
CAAGTACGATGTCGTTGGGTGGAAGACGTAAGTCGAAGTGGCGGTAATTATGTGCGTCTTGAGAGGCCTATCCGTCGGACAACGATGTTCTCAACAACGAGAAGGAGCAACCCATGTCTTGGCTCGGCCGATTCTTCAGTGGCAAGCGCAAATCGGTGAGGAAGCCCTGCCCGCGATCAGTCACCCTCCGCGTCGAACGCCTGGAAGACCGGCTGGCGCCGATAGTCGGGGCCTATGCCCTCCCGGCCGCGATTGCGCCGTTGGCGCCGGTGCAACCGGCGTCGCCGTATGACGGCGTCGTCGTCATCAATGCGGCCGCAAATCTGTTTACCGGACGGCGTAGTTCAAAACGAGGTTACACCGGATGCGCTTCGGGTTTTGAGATTTTTCAGATTTTCAATAATTTTCTGGCCATTCCTTGGGCAGCAGCGTAAAATCGGCTTTGAAACGGGTTTTTCATCATGAAAGCAAATTTCGTCTTTTTGTGTTTTTTCGGCATTCTTGGGCTGCTTCCCCTGGGTTGCAGGAACGGGGAAGAGCAAAATTACCCCGAGCCGCCGGCCGTGGACCCGGCGGACCTGAAGGCGCTGGTCCAGGGGAACAACGAGTTCGCATTCGACCTTTACAAGCGGTTGAGCCAAAAAGAAGGCAACATCATTTTTTCCCCGTACAGCATCTCCACGGCCCTGGCCATGACCTACGCCGGCGCGCGCGGCGAAACGGCCCAGCAGATGGCCAAGGTCCTCCATTTCAGTTTGCCCCCCGACCGGCTGCACGCGGCTTTCGCCCGGTTGATTTACGAACTCCATGGAAAAGGCAAAAGCAACTCTTATGAACTGGTGGCGGCTAACGCTCTGTGGGCTCAAAAAGGCCTTTCGTTCGAGCAGGACTTTCTGCAATTAACCAGGGAACGCTACCGCGCTGGCCTGAAGGAAGTGAATTTTGCTGGAAACGCCGAAGGAGCCCGACAGACGATCAACCGGTGGGTGGAAGAGCGCACACGGCAGAAGATTCAGAACCTTCTTGGACCGCGGGATCTTAACTCAACTACTCGGCTCGTTCTTAGCAACGCAGTTTATTTTAAGGGTAAATGGAAGCTGCCCTTCCCAACGGAACGAACCAAACCAACGGACTTCGAAACTGGAGCCGGGTCGATTGTTTCAGTGCCGATGATGAACAACGGATACCATCGATACAGGTGTTACGCGGGCAAGCAGTATTATTTGCTCGAGTTGCCTTATCAAGGCGCTTCCCTTGCAATGGTTTTACTGGTCCCCGTCAAAAAAGGCGCCTTGAACCAAGTGGAGAGGGAATTGACGGCAGCAACAATCCACAAGGCCCTTTCCAAGATGGCACACCATCAGGTTCTGGTGGGACTGCCTCGTTTTCGTTTCAAGCAGGACATTAAGCTAGGTGAACAACTGCGGGAGCTGGCAATGGAGCTTCCTTTTAGCCTGAATGCAGATTTTTCAGGCATTTCCGCTGCTGAGCGACTAAGCATTAGTGAAGTGATTCATGGAGGTTTCATAGACGTGGACGAACAAGGCACTGAAGCTGCCGCGGCAACTGCTGTGCCTATGCGAAATTCGCCGATTGAAGGACTTACCATTCGGGCAGACCATCCTTTCCTCTTCTTTATTAGAGACCAAGAAAGCGGGAATCTGCTTTTTTTCGGGCGAGTCGAGGACCCTCGTTGAATTGGAGATTTAAACAACAAGGAGGAACCGGTGACGAAGAATCGTTCGTGGATGAAAACGGTTGGAAAAGCGATTGGTCATCTGCTAACAGCAAGAGAGCCATGGGGGAAGAATCGCTTCGCTCGGCGCTGTATTATCCTTGAATTGGAGCCACTTGAAACCCGACTATCACCGGTGGTCGGAGCGAATGCCCAGCCAGTCGCGGTTCTGCGCGGGGGACCTTATGATGGAGTGGTTGCGGTTCAACAGGCGGGTTGGGTTCTTCCCGCTTCAGGATCCTTGTTTCAAACTGGACAGGGGCAAGGTTTTGGCCATTTTATCTTGACCGCCGCACACGCTCTTGATCTTTCGGTCCAAAACACGGTCACGTTTCATATGACTCGGGATGGTATGAACGTGGACATTCCTATCAACATTCCCACGGGAGCTCAATTTCAGATCAAACATCCTGACTTTCAAAACAATATCAAAGATATTGCGCTTCTTAGGCTCGTGGATCCTATCAACCAACAAGCAGATCGCTTGTTGGTAGCTCCCTACAGGGCTCAACAATACGGGTTATTTGCCGATACCAATGAAGTGGCACCTGATTACCGTGATCTTGACTTACGGCGCAGAGAGGGCCATGGCCGTCA
>CAZFGM010000970.1:0-2331 GCA_964518515.1 uncultured Alcaligenaceae bacterium
CTATGAATCAAGTGAGGTTTTTGCCGTAGCCTCCCTATGGCCAGGTGGAGTTCCAAGTGCAGTTCTTCCAGATCCATGCACGACAAATTGCGCATCTCCACATGCTTCAGGTGATGCCACCCTCCTGCATCCAACGGGTTCAGGTCAGGGGCATAGCCTGGCAACATTTCCAAATGAACCCGCTTTGCTCCGCCGCTGGCCAGCCATTCGCGCACAGCTTTCCATCGATGAATTGGGGAGCCGTCCCAAATGACCAGCAATCTTGTCCCTGTCTGACGAAGCAGATGTTCGAGAAACACCACGCTGTGCGAACTCGATAGCGACTCCGGACGAACCAGAGTATACACCTTGCCTGCGGGCGTGAAGCCTGCCATCACCGACAAATGATCTCGGGTCAGCCATTTGTCGAGTACCGGCGTTTTCCCTTTACAGTAACTTCAAGTAATCCAGAACGGTTTGTGCTAATTTTTTCTTGTCAATGTTGATGTATCTCCATTTTTTCTTTCTGGTTGACGGGCAAAAAAACTCACATTTACGAGTCCTCTTATTAGTTCTTCCAAGCGGAAGAACAAAGGCCAAAACCACCAGCTTTGGATCCGGTTGAAGGCGCTCAAACGGGGTCCGAAACCTGCGCTGGATGGATGCCTCTTTTTGCCTCCGATTGGTTGTTCCCGTGTCCGCGAGTGTGGTGTCTCGATAAAAATGAATGATATAACCCCGCTCGACAACACGGTCCTTAAGCTTGCCAATGTCTGAGGCCAAATGTTTTCCGATTTCTGAAACAGCCTCCGTGCCAAGCTCAAACCCAAAGCGCGGATTCAAGTATTTCTTTTGTCGTTTCAGTTTGTATCCGTCGACGCTCTTGAGGTCTTCTTCCGAAAAAACGACAATGTCAATTCGACGTCTCTTCTTTGCCCCATACTCAGTATGGACCACGGGTGTATCGTAGGTGCTGGTTGAACGTAAATTTCGCTGGGGGCCTCGCTTAACCTTTGTCGCAATCATCGCCGGGAATTCTTCCCTCAGCTTCGATGCAAGCGCAACCTGCAAATCCGATTCGGAAAAGAACGAAATCGGTTCGGCTACCGTTTCGGCACAGAACTCGGCGACAACTCTGTTGACTTTCATGAGGTCAGACATGTTCGTCCACCTCTCTCGCGCGGATAACTACAAATTTCGCCGCCAAGGCGGCAACTTCCTCGGGACAGATTTTCAATTGCTTGGCAAGGCTAAAGAACTCGAGAATCGCTTTGCCCGCCCCTGATGACAATTGGGGAAAACGGGGTAGCAGTTCGCGCAAATTTGCACATGCCCCATGGACCACGTTAGCGGCATTCTCCGCGTTGACTTTCCCTACAGCCCGAAGGTTGTAAAAATAGCATTTCGCAAGCGCCGCGACCATGTCCAAATGCCCCTGGCGTACCATGCCCTCGTAATTTTCGACGGCGCGGCGGAAAAAAACCAGCGCCTCCTCTGTGCGTTTTTGCTCTGCCAGCGTTAAAGCGAGGTAATAACTCACGTTGGCGATGGTTGATTGCAACTCGCCACGGCCTTCGTGGGCCAAGCGCTCGTAAATGTTAAGCGCGAGCTGGTACTCGGCAATTGCTTCCGTACCATTTCCCTTCTTTAAATATGCGTTGGCCAGGTTGTAGTGCGTCCCCGCAATTTGCGGTAGGACGTCCGCCCGCCCTTCGTGAGCTAGCCGTTCGCGAATTTCTAGAACCTGGCAGTATTCGTTGATCGCCTCCTCCAGGTTTCCCAAGTCCTTCAGCTGAATCGCAAGGTTATTACGCAAGGATAGGAGTTCATCAATGTACTCATTATTGCCTTCCCGGACGAGACCTTCGTAAACCTGGATTCCCTCCCGGTATTCGGTGATAGCGCGGTCTCGTTGCCCATCAGAAGCCAAAGCAATTCCCAAGGACATCCGGATTTCGGCTAAGGCATAACGATATTCGACCCTCCCTTCGCGGACCAATCTCTCAAACATCGCAAAAGCATTCTCGTACTGGCGAACAGCCTCACGGTATCGCCGGCCGTCTAAGAAGTTGTTGCCAATGTTGTACGCCGTCCTGGCCCGGTCAACTCGGAAATCGTTTCCTTTTTGAATCAACCGGTCGTAGGTACCGCGGGCTTGCTCATATTCGTGGAGGGCCTCGTCAAACTTCCCCATCAAATGAAGTACGTTGCCAATATTCCCGTGGGTTTCCGCCACTTGGGAAAGAATTTTAGCCTCCTCCTCGCTTGAGAGCTCTTCGCGAATTTCCAAGGCCGAACGGTATTCGGCGAGGGCTTCGCCTAGTCGCCCTTGCTTTACAAGCACGCCACCCA
>CAZFGM010000971.1:0-2331 GCA_964518515.1 uncultured Alcaligenaceae bacterium
CCCCAAGAAAAGATTTACCACAGAGACCTTCTCCAATTCCAATGGAAGGAACACCCTCTTTGGGGATGGGCGAGAAGTCTCCTTTTTTACAACCCATTCTTTTTCAAAATCTGCAAAAACTCCCCTTGCGAAATCGTTCAGAAGTGTTTTTTTCTCGAATGAATCGGGCGTCGAACCTCCCCGCTCGGACTCCGGAAAAGTTCCCACCTCGGCATTCACCGCGCCGCTACCGTCAAACGCGGCACGGCCTGGCGAATCGTCTGGGCGGCGCGCTCGGCCTGGGCGGCGGAGACGTCCAGGTGGGTGCAGGCGCGGAGGGTTTGCGGGCCGGCGACGTGTACCAGGACGCCGCGCTGCTTGAGGGCGGCGGCCACGTTCTTGGCGGCGCCCAGCTCGGGGTCCACGTCAAACCAGATCAGGTTGGTTTCCACCTCGGGGGGGTTGAGACGCAAACCCGGGGTGTCGGCGATGGCCCGGGCGATGACCTGGGCGTGGCGATGATCTTCGGCAAGCCGATCGATGTGATGCTCGATGGCGTACAGGGCGGCGGCGGCCAGGACGCCGGCCTGGCGCATGCCGCCGCCCAAGAGCTTGCGAATGCGGCGGCCCTTGGCGACAAACTCCTTGCTCCCCGCCAACGCCGAGCCCACCGGGGCGCCCAGGCCCTTGCTGAAGCATACCGACACGCTGTCGAACGGCCGCGCCCATTCCACCGCGGCAATGCCGGTGGCGACGCTGGCATTCCACAGGCGGGCGCCGTCGAGATGCATGGCCAGCCCGTGGCGCCGGGCCCAGGCGCTGATGGCCTGGATATTGTCGAGGGGATAGATTTTGCCGCCGCCGCGATTGTGCGTGTTTTCCAGACATACCAGCCGCGTGGTCACCAAGTGCGGGTCGATGGGCCGAATCTTGTCCTCCAGCTGGCCCAGGTCGAGGATGCCGAACTGGCCGTCGATGGTCCGGCAGGTGACGCCGCTGAGGATAGCCGGCCCGCCTGCCTCATGGTTGTAAATATGGCAGCCGGCCTCGCACAGAATTTCGTCGCCCGGCTGCGTGTGCGCCTTGACGCAGATCTGGTTCGACATGGTCCCGGACGGCACGAACAGGGCCGCTTCCTTGCCCAGCAAGGCAGCCAGCCGCTCTTGAAGGCGGAGGACCGTCGGATCCTCGCCAAAGACGTCGTCGCCGACCTCGGCGGCGGCCATGGCCCCACGCATAGCCGGCGTGGGTTTCGTCACCGTGTCGCTGCGTAAATCGATGTAGGTTTCTGGCATTGGATCGGGTGGGTAGGGGTCAAGTCTCATCCCAGAGAACTAGATCATGGTAGGACGCACTCGATATTGCCGCAAGGCAGGCCGGTCGATTTCTGAAAGGCGGGCAATTGGAGTGTACGCTTCCCTCGCCTCGATTTCGACCGCGCCTACAATAATTCCAACAAGCCGCGAAGGAGTTACGTATGGGCCTGCCGAAATCGATTCTGACCGAAGAGGAATACCTTGCTTTTGAACGAGACGCCCAAGATCGCCACATCTACGTCGATGGCGAAATCTTCGCCATGGCCGGCGAGTCGTTGGAGCACGGCGATATTACCAGCAATGTTCTTGCGTCTCTGCACGCACAGCTGCGAGGCACGCCGTGCCGGGTCCTGACCAAGGACACCAAAATCCGCAGCGGTCCATTGCCTCGATCTCCCAAACGTCCGGCAGGGCTTTATTCCTATCCCGATGTTGTCGTGATTTGCGATGAGCCGGAGTATCTCGACGAGTTTAAGGACGTCATCTTGAACCCCAAGGTGATCGTAGAGGGGCTTTCCGAGTCCACCGAAGCCTTTGATCGCGGCCTCAAGTTCGCGCGTTACCAGAAATACAATCCAACGCTCACCGATTATGTGCTGGTGAGCCAGGATCGGCCGCAGATCGAGCACTACCATCGCGAGAAAAACGGCAAATGGACCTATCAAATTCACGAAGGTCGGAAAGCGATCGTGAAATTAGCATCGATTCGCTGCCGCCTGAAGGCAGTCGATGTCTATGAGCGAATCAAGTTCGCCGGCGGAACCGAGGGGTGAGCCGCGCTACCAAAATTTTCTGGACGAACTTCTGCAACCTCCCGGCATTTTTCGCCGGTCATTCCGCGTCCAGGCATTTTTGGTTCCACTCAGGTCAAGTTACCCTTTTTGCCGCGAGCCGAGCTCCGTAATGAGCCGGGTGACGCCACCCCGCAACCCGGCCGCTGACGCGGCTCGGCTCGCCGAAATCTGTCGGAATTTGTCCGCTTCTTTCGCCAATTAACGATTTGTAGGTAGAGGAATTCCGCCCAGGGGCTTGAAGG
>CAZFGM010000972.1:0-2324 GCA_964518515.1 uncultured Alcaligenaceae bacterium
CAGATTCCAGTTACGCGAATACCGACTACAACGCATCCCACATTTCATCAGGAGAAAGTTTGAAGGCTGCCAAAGCAGCCTCATGTACGTCATCCTGGTATGGCGGGAGTGCAGCCAGCATGCGATCAATCTGAGCCCAGAACTGCGGGTTAACGCTCGGGAATGGGAGTTCCCCAACGGGCTTGTCTCCATCCTCGAACAACACAAGACGCAGTTCCGCGCCTTTTGCTAGCTGAAGGATAGGGCTGTCCGGCTGGTGGGAAAACTGATTGAGGAACGTCGTGAACGTGAGGGAGTTATTCGGCAGGCGCACCAGGCAGGGAATTAGCGCGTATTCTCCTGCGGCGAACGCCCCGTATCGAATATCCACGCTACACGGCGCTTTGAGCAACGGCTCCGCCACGCCGGTCGGGAGCCGCAGCATTAAGCAGGGGTAGGCAGCCCCCTGCCGGTTGACGCCAGCCATCCAGACGCACGCTCCAGGCGGCATCTGGGAAAACGAAATCCCGCCACTGTCGGTGCCGTGAATAGTGGCATGTCGAGCTTCCAAGATCGAGTTCAGGACTTCGTTTCTCATGCGTTTTTCAGGGTCATACGTCATGACACTGAGGAGGGGGCGGCAGATTCGATACATCGCTTCGTAGCGATCCTTCCCCCTGCAAGGATCAGGCGAGAGCGCCCGGCCTGAGGCGTAGGCGAAAAGGTCCGCCACCTCTAGGAGTGTCGGGAGCGGGTCCGTGACTTTTTGGGGAACGATCTCGACCTCACCCACGCCACCTCCAGCGGCGATTCTGTAGTTGCTGTCGGCTTTCACATTCTTTCCGAACCAACGGATCTTTCCTGGATCGGGATCGACGTGAAGGCGGACAGTTGCCCGGTCAAGGTTCTGGACGAGTGGAATAGTGGCGGCCTGGAAGGCAAGGGCCGTGAGTTGCTTTGTTTCAAACTGCCCCGCTGGAAATCCAGCGCCGGCGGACAATTCCTCCGGGTATTCGCTCCGGTGAATAGCCCCGACTGAGAAGATGCACGGTAAGGCGCGGAAGCGCGTCAGCAACTGCTCAGCAAAGGCATATGTCTGCTCCTCTCCCAGTTGGTTCCACTGCGATTTCTTACGGTGGTCGCGGTGGAACAGGACGTAGCAGTGCAACTCGGCTCCTTCCGGGACACCGTATTCCTGCTTGGTCTGGCGCAGAATTTCTTCGGCGCGTCCGATTTGGGAGTTCGGCACGAAAACCGCGCCGTAGACCGTGGTCTTTCCAGACGTGCTTTCGTCGCCGTAGATCGCGAACATTATTCCTACCACCAAAACTGGTCAGAGATATCCCCCGTCATCAATTCAAAAGTAGACACTGCGACGGAGGACCAGGTTCGTGCTTCCGCATCTTTCGGGGCGGGCGTTCCGACTTCGCTGTCGCGGCCGGAGCAAATTCCTGCCAACCGTCGGGGCAAGGGTCACCGTGATCTTGAACCCCGACAGGTCGCGGTCCAGCCGAGCCGCTGCTTTCGCCGCTTCGGCGGCGCCAGAAACGGGGTTGGTGCAACCGTCCCGTTCACTTCGCTTTGCGGGCGATTTGCTTGGCGTGTTCCCGAAGGATGGCCGGAACCACGGGGTTTTTTTGCCTGGCCATGCGGTCGAGAGCCGCCTGGATGGCGGGATCGGTGATCGGCACGATCACCCCTTTCTGAAGTATCCCCTTGCGCAAGTCCTTCCGAGATTTCTTTTTCATGGCTTAGGAACCTTCTTTTGCAACAAGGAAAGGAAATTCTCCTTTTAACACATCGCTTCCCTGCTCTTGAAAAAACCAGACCTGGACCGTGTATCGGCCCTCCTCGGGAAAGGAGCACTTAATCGGGTCGCTGGTAGCCAAAAACTGGTCATCGGCGTGGAAAATGGGCGTGGGTTCCAGGTGCCCGTAGAGGATGGCTTTTTCGCTGCCGTCGTTGACCACGCGAACGTAACCGGGAAATTCGCCGGGGCGGGGACTCGAGAGAAGAAGGAAAAGCCAAAGCTGCCGGGGAACAAAAGGAAAGGCATCGGCAACCATTCCTTGACGCACGCCTTTCAGGTGGAATACCCCGGCCTCCGTCCTGCTTTCGCGCACGCCATCACAGACAGCCATGAGCCGCACGCGCGGCGTTACTAAGGCAGCGGCCATGAATCGTTCCCTGGTCCCAAACACAACTTTGTTTCAACCTACCCTATCGAATCGGGGCGTACAAGTCGACCAATTTGGACTGGGGCGGAATGGCGGCCGGTGATTAGGCAAGTCCAGCCGCTGCGCAAGCAGATATTGATAAAACCCTTACTCGATGATGGTTGGCCG
>CAZFGM010000973.1:0-2321 GCA_964518515.1 uncultured Alcaligenaceae bacterium
ACGGCGCCAAAGCCGGCGAGGCCGCCGACTTTGCCAAACGCCTGTTGCTCGGCGACGTGGCGGTCGCTGATTGGAAAGTGAGCCAGAATGAATACGATTGGTTGGGCGAGGGCATCTACTTCTGGGAACACTCCCCGGAACGAGCGCGCCGGTGGGCTGGGGCAGACGGCATTGTCATTGGCGCAGTCATTCAGCTCGGCCAATGCCTCGATCTAACCGATATTCAGAGCACGGAGATGCTGCCCAAGGCCTACGAACGCGCTCGGGCTTTTTGCAAGAGAACGAAACGCCCATTGCCCACCAACCAGGGGCGGGAGTTCAAGAATCGAAAACTGGATTGCCTGGTTCTGAATCATTTGGTGGAATCTCTGGGGAAGGAAGGATTGACGGTTCAGACCGTGCGCGGCGCCTTTGAAGAAGGAGAGAGTGCGTTTCCTGGTTCAATGTTGAAGAAGGAAACGCACATCCAGGTGGCAGTTCGCGACCTGGGCTGCATTCTTGGGGTCTTTCGCCCGCTTTGATGAAAGGGTTACCATGAATCAGGAATGGCTCGAAAGGGCAAAAGAGATAATAAGAAACCAAACCCCTGAGGAAGCTGAGATTGTCTACGAGAGGTTGCAAGCCAAAGGCTTGATCGACGAGCACGGCGACGTGACCGGCCACTTGCACCGCTGGGACGCCGACCTGGCCGTCACGGCCGTCCAGCGGTCGCCGCGGGCCAAGAAGATCTCCTGCTTTCGCTGCCTCAAACCGGTTTTCGGCATGCCCGGCACAACCACCATCGACTTGTCCCGCGACAACCTGGCAGACTATCTGAAGCAGAACAAGAAGATCATCACCGCCCTCTGGGACGACCGCCTGCAAATGTGGAGGGAAGGAAAGCCCATCCACCTGACGGCCGGCGGCTACTTGCGGACCGATGCGAATGGCGAAGCCGCCGATAGCCTGGGGAAACTGCCCGCGATCGAACAGGGGCAGACGCGGTTGTGACGATGGGCCGGCATTCGGCGGGACACGGCAAGCAATCGTAGTTTCCCCTTTATTCCTTCGTGGGACTGATTTGCGCTGCCATCAACAGGATTAAAGGTTAAAATAAATTGAGGAGAAAAGATTTTACCCCGCGAGATGATTCATGCCAAGGCAAATGTTCGGGCCGCGCAAGCAGCGCACCCGCCAGCACGTGATCGCGGATTTGAGCGTCAATTTCGTGGAACGGATTATTCTGCAAATGGCGCGACCTCAAAAACAAAAGACCCTATCCCCTTGTAGGAGTCAAAACCTGAGAAAAATTCCCGATGTAACCTATGGCCAGTTGGAAAAAGTGTTGCGCTCGTTCGGTTTCACCTGCCGCCCGGGGCATAACAATCCCCCCGGCCACATCTATGAACACAAGGAAACCGGGGCGACCATCGGTCTGCCGGCATTTCCCGAAACCGACAAAGTGTTCGAGCATCACCTGGTGATGGCCCGCGGCGAACTGGACAACTTCGGCATCGCCGACCCCGCCGCCTTCGCCGCCAAACTGCACAAGGCGGGGTGAGCGCCCCCTTCTTCTCCCCCAGGCCGGTGCTTGACCTTCGACAGCCCGAGGCCAGAAATGTTGAATGTCCCCTTTTTTCCGTTGACCAACGCCACCGACAAGCCATCCTGGAACGCTGGCCCTCCGAGGAAGACCCGGCGGACCGCTCGACCCCGTCGCGCTGGCTGAAACGGGCCACCCAGCAGCGCCTGATCTGCTGCGCGGGCAGCGGCTACCGCGGCGACTCCTTCCTCTACTGGCTCCCCGGCCGCGAACCCCTCCTCTGGCCCGGCTACAACGCCAGCGAAGAAGGCAAGCAAGCCCGGAGAGACCGCTGTGCGGCCCATGCGCGCAGTTTGCGCGAGCGGCCGGCATCCGCGTGACGGATCAAGAGGGGTTCGTGGCTGTTTTCTTTCCTTGACGGACGGCTAAATCGACCGCATCCACAATCGAATAACCTTACGAGACCGAACTCTAAAAAGGAACCACAACATGCACGACAAAAGCGAACCCTGGATTCTTGGCAGCGCTGTGCTCGCGAACCTTGCAATCGCTGGCTATGCCTTTTGCTGGAACCCCGTAGCGTCACAAAACCCCTATCTTGTCGGCTATGCATTTTCCGTGGTTTTGGGCATTATCCTTTCCTGGCTGTGTTGGGCACTAATCTAATCCATCGCGGTGTTGAGAAATTCGTCGAAAAGACAAAGGACGAAAAGGGCGAAACGGAAGCGTCAGCGACAATCGTGTTCTGGCTCCCGTTCCTCATCGGCATATTTGAGCGCGCAGTTATCACAACTCTAAT
>CAZFGM010000974.1:0-2306 GCA_964518515.1 uncultured Alcaligenaceae bacterium
CGTGCACAATTTCGGGCTTTTTGAGTGGTGCGTGTTGAAAACACTGAATCCCGGAATAACAGAGACATTTTGTCCAAATCCAAGTGTGAGACCCTGCCATGGCTTCCGTAACACGCCGAGGTTTCCTGGGCAGCGCCGGCGCGGTCACCGCCGCCGGCTTGGCCGGCACCGCCGCTCAGCCGGGGCCCGCCCTCAAATTTCGTCTGGGCATCGTGACCTATAACATCGCCGCCGCCTGGGACATTGCCACGCTGCTGAATATTTGCCGGGCCGTGGGCTTGAGCGCTGTCGAGCTGCGGACCACCCACAAGCACGGCGTCGAGCCGAGCCTGAGCCCCGGCCAGCGCAAGGAAGTCCGCCAGCGCTTCGCCGACGCCGGCATCGAAATCTGGGGCTGCGGCAGCGTGTGCGAATTTCATTCCCCCGATCCGAAAGTGGTGCAGCAGCACATCGACACTTGCCGGTCCTTCGTCCAGCTCGTGGCCGACATCGGCGGCAAGGGGGTCAAGGTCCGGCCCAACGGTTTGCCCAAGGACGTGCCGGTGCCGCGCACGCTCGACCAGATCGGCCGGGCCCTCAACACCTGCGGCCGCTTCGCCAACGACCACGGCGTGGAAATCTGGCTCGAGGTCCACGGCCGCGGCACCGACCATCCGCCGCACGTCCGCACTATCATGCAGCGCGCCGACCATCCGCGCGTCGGCATCACCTGGAACTCGAATGCCGCCGACGTCGTCAAGGGCTCGGTGGCCGAGTATTTCAAGCTGCTGCGCCCCTGGCTCAAATCGTGCCACATCAACGAACTGCACAGCGGCTATCCCTACCGCGAGCTGTTCCGCCTCCTGCGCGAAACCGGCTACGACCGCGTCACCCTGGCCGAAATCCCCGGCATGCCCGACGTCGCCTCCGGCGAACGGCTCATGCGCTATTACAAGACGCTATGGACGGAATTAAATCGGGGATAGAGGGATTGGTGAGTGGTGGAGTAGTGAGTGGTAATTCAAGCCCCAGGGCGAGTCTTCGAGCCCTGGGGGTCTTTCGGCCTGCCCTGGTCTCTTGCAATGGCCTTTCGGTCAGCTTATCATACCACACATCCTTGTAAAAACATTTTGGCCCGATGCAGGTTGACGGCTATGCTTGGTTCCTACCAACTTCCGGTTGAATTTTATGTAATTACCACAGCGGGATTAATGGCAATTGGTTCCCTTATTTATTTTTGTTGGGTTTATTTACTCCGCAACTGGAAATACAGATGGTTGGTTGGCGCGGTGGGGCTTGGTTTGCTTTGGTGCATTGTTATTATCCTCATTGTTCAAGTACAGAGGGAAAAGGAACAGGATGACAAGAAGGGAATATTAAACCCCAAAGATTCCTACCGGCCCAGGGCGACTTCGGTCGAAAAGGAGTAGCTGACACATGGGCCATACCCCGGGACGTGGGCATAGAAAGAAATCAGATCCGCCAAAGAAGCGCCGTTTTCGGAAAAAAGGTGCGAAAAAGAAGGCTGATGCAGACAAACGATATGACGCGGAAAAAAGGGAATGGGATAAGTTGTCGGAGAATGCCCGAAAAATGTGTCCCGAACTTGATCCGGAGTTGCTAAAGCCTCGTTGGAGGTAAGTAACATGATGCACCAGCAACAAAAGCCACCAAACACGCAGCGCAGCTTTGCCAACCGCTGGGGCGAGCTGGACTATCTCTGCAAAAAGATTCGATACTGGTTGTACACGAGAAAACAAAAGACCAGAGCCGAGCGTTACGTTACTCGCCTGGCAAGGGTTTTGAGCGCGTTGCCCGAGAACGATATGGCAATCATCCGGGAGGAGGGGTTAGCCCTGCTCTATGAACTCAAAGGGAAACTTGGCGATGCTATTGCCCACCGTGAAAGAGAAATCCGCTTAACCGAACGACTACACAAAGAGGCACAATCACCTGGATTCGCGGACAGCACTCGATCCTACATGCTTCGCGGTCGAGGGACAAGTGATTTGCAAGAGCGGCGCGCAATCTTGGAAGCACTCCAGAAAGAACTGACGCAGCCCCCCAAGCCAAAACCGTCGAAGAAATACCGCGGCATTAACGATCCTTGGTCTCCAACTGCGACTTGAGGGAGTTCAAGCCCCTAGGCGAGTCTTCAAGGGGATCTACTATGAAATCAACTAAACCTTCATCGACCTTCGACTGTATCATGAAGGATCCAAAGCGCCGTCGGAACTTCGACAGCAAGTATCGGTCGTTTCTTCTTTGGGAAGTCATTCACGGCCTCATGGAACAAGAAAAGGGCAACGAGGCGGAGCCTCGCAAGC
>CAZFGM010000975.1:0-2305 GCA_964518515.1 uncultured Alcaligenaceae bacterium
ATTACCACCAGGGACCGAGAATAATTCCCGATAGGAAATTTACCACCAGTAAAGCAATCGCTGAGGAAAAAAGGAATGATATCGCCAGAGCAATCCACCATGTTTTGGGCGAATCGGTTACCTGGTCCAAAACCAGCTTGGAAAATAATCCGGTAATAGTTCCGGCGGCCATTCCAAGTAAGCCGAGCCCCAGAAAACCACCAATAATTGCTCCGGGGTTTGAAAAAAGGACTTCTAGATCGTGAAACAACCAGAGATAAATTCCAACGACAACATTACCGCTGAGAAAACCGGTTCCAACAACAGCCCGAATCCAAGGGCGGGGATCCGAAGGTTCTTTTATCGGGTCAGGTGCAATCATGGCTCTCAAGCCCGGCGCCTGGGGCGGTTTTTTTCTGAGGGAATTCCAGAATCAGGCTCGGCGCTTGCGCGGGCCGGCAAGAGTCGCGCGCGCCAACCCGTTTTTCTTCACCTTTTCCTGTTGGAGGCAAAACTCATCCCACAACTCCCAAAAGAGTTCCAGGGAACCTTGTTCGGAAACACTGAAAAAATCAATAATATGCGCCCAACTTTGCGGCGAAGAGACTTCGAAACGGTCATGAACAAACTCGCCGAACCTGGCCAGTACATGGTAAATGTCCGGTTGGGTGTCCTTGCGGCCGTAGGCGAATCCGGCCAAGAAAGTGTAAAGGTTTCGGACGGAAGGACGGCCAATAAGCGCCGGCCTTTCCCTGATTTTGTCAATCATCGCAACGACGTTTATCATACCCACTTCCCCGGATCACTTCTTGGATGACCATTGCCGAAATCTCCTGGTCAAAAAGTAGCGACCAAAAAACTCGGTAAGCGATTTTCGCTCCTTAACAAGAGGAGTTTCGTTTAGGGCTTGGTACTTTTTCATCCATTCTGCTTGCTGTACACCTTGTCCATGATGATTGTCAAAAACCAGATTGCCAAGGCAAATCCCCAGATGAAATCTTCCTTCCGAAATGAGCAAGTTTTTTTCGACAAGAATTATCCCTTCGCTTTCATCCTCAGGATAGATCTTCTCGAAAGTCGCTGGAAAGTCCTTGCCGAGTTTCTTGGCGATCTCGCGGACACAAAGATCGCATTGGAGATTGTGGAAGCGTCCCGCGATTTTTCTGGCAGCTTCTTGACCTTCCTCCACGGTCATTGGATCGGACCTCGTTATTTCAAGCCCGTTGTTTTTTTCTCGCTGCTCATGTCGAAGAGCATGGCCGCCTTAGAAAGTTTTTCGTGGATCATGTCAAGAACGGTCATCGTAGGTCCCCAAAAGCCAGCGATTGAATTTCCTGACCATGAAAATCTTACCGAAGAACTCTCCGATCGGTTTGCTTGATTGAAATTCTAAAAGTCGCATCTCAAACCGCTTTTCGTTTACGCCCGTTGCGGGAAAGGGCCGGCGAGCCATTTTTTCTCGCCTTCGCTTTGCGAGCACAATATTCGTCCCAGCGTTTCCAGAACAAGCGCAGCGAATCTTCGTCGGAAAGGCTGTAAGAATCGATTATCTGGGCCCAGCTTTGCGTCGAGTATATCTCATACCTCCTATGGACGTAGTTACCGAAAGCGGAGAGGATTTTGTAATCCTCGGGATGGTTTTCCTTTCGTGAATAGGCAAACCCCGCCAGGAACGCATAAAGCGCGGTCACAGACGGACGGCCAAGGAGGGCCGGCATCAGCCGAAGTTTTTCCAGCATCTCTGGCAAGCTCACCATGGCGTGCCTTCCCCTTATTTTTGGACAATCCAATGGTTAAATCTTTTCACGAGGAATATTTTCCCGAAAAAATCAGCCAGCGATTTAGAATCCGCCCGCAAAGGCCGTCCTGTCGCCGCCATGTATTTGCCCGCCCATTGAGTCGCCAAGACGCCTTGCGGGTGAATATTGTCATAGACCAGATCACCAATTCCTAGGCCAAGATGAAAGCCCGTCATCGCAATCTGTTGGAAATTCTCAACAAGGACCAGTACTTCACTATCATCGGAGACACGGATTCGTTCAACGGTCGCTGGAAAATTCCGGCCCAGGAATTTGGCCATTTTCCGGATGAAAAGGTCGCATTCAAAAATATCAAATTCCCCGGCTACCTTGCCAGCCAGGTTTTGGGCTTCTTCCAAGGTCATGGGATGTTGGCCTCAGCGGAATTATTTTTCCTCCTGTGGTTTCAGCCCCTTCAGCCGTTCCCGCGCCGCTTCGGCCCACGGGCTGTTGCCGTGATCGCGGATGACGCGTTCCAACAGCCGGATCGCCTGGGCGGTTTGCTTCAGCTCGGTGAAGGCGCGGGC
>CAZFGM010000976.1:0-2305 GCA_964518515.1 uncultured Alcaligenaceae bacterium
GGAACCTAGGTGTTTTTTTCACTTACCTCTCGCAGAGTGGGAAAGACTCCCGATACCTTTGTTTTCCTCTTTTCAGTTGCATTAAAATTCTCCGCCGCTTAAGAAATATCCGCCAGCCGGACCAGGAACGGAAACTGCGGCCGCAACCTCCGTACCAACTGGTCGTCGGCGCTCACCATCTCGCAGCCCTCGCCTTCGGCCAGAGCCACATAAACGCAATCATAAACCGCTTGCCGGGTTGCAAGGGAAATCTCCATTGCACGAATCAGCAAAGGGGCCGTCGGATAGATCGCGGGGGCATTGCGGACAATGTCGTGAAAGAAGATGGCGGCTTCGCCCGTCTTGATCCTGCCTTGTCGCTCCGCAACGGCCAGACCGTTAGCGATCTCCGGAGTGAAAATGTCTGGGGCCAACAGATCGTGAATTGCGGCATTGTACTCGTCGCGCAGGCGAATAGCCCTGCCGGAATCAGGTTCCGCCAAAACCCATTTGAGGGCCACCGAGGCATCGAGAACGTATTTCATCGGCTGTCACGCATTTCCCGAATAATCTCGACAGCGCAATTCTGCTCGCCAAAAAGTTTCCTATTCTCTTCCCGCAGCCGATCCATGCGTTCGCAGGCCTTCTTTGCTGCCTCGGGGTCCCGAATACCTCGCGTCAGTTGATCCAATGCTTCGCGTAAATCCGCTTTGAGTTCCGCGGGAATAGCAACAATTTTTCCGCTTGTTTTCATGGGGATGCTCCTTGCTGGTTATTTGCTATTTTACCCAAATTTACGCCTTCTGCAGCCGCGCCTGCCACTCCTCGAGGAGGCGGCCGATGTCCTTGTAGGCGAAGTCGAGGTTGGCCAGCTCGTAGGCCATTTCCACGGCGCGGGGCAGGTCGCCGGCGTCGGCGCAGCCCTGGGCCACTTCGAACATGATTTCCTTGCGCAGGGCGTCCTCGCCGGGGGCCAGGTGTTGCAGGGCCTGCTCGAAATTGCGCTGGGCCAGCCGCCAGTTGTTGCGCTGCTTGAAACAGTAGCCCAGGTACACCAACGAGCGGGCGAACAAGCGCGGATCGCTGCGGGCGGTTTGCAATTCGCGAATGGCTTCGTCGATTTGGCCGGCCTTCAAAAGGCGGACGCCGATCTCGAAGCGATGGCCCATCTCCGTGGGAAAGCGGTCGGCGCGCTGCTGGAACAGGCTCAGCTCGCGGGTATTGATCTCCTTGACCAGGCCGGCCCGGATGTGGCCGAGCTCGGGATCGTCCGGGTTCTGCGTTAATTTTTTTTCCGTGACGGCCAGGTCGCGGCGAAAGGGCTCGATGGCCAAATCGGCCAGCGCCATGGCCAGCTCGAAGTGATTGCCGGTGGGGGCCAAACCCTTTTCGAGGACATCGCGGGCCTGGTCGAGCTGATCGGCGCGGCGATAGACGGCGGCCAGGTTCAAGTAGGCGTTGACGCTGGCCGGATCGCCCTGGATCTTGGCCAGCAAGGGAGCGGCTTCGCGGGCACAGCGCTCGGCCACGGGGGACAGGGCCGGCTTGACGGCCGGGGCCGGCCCCTCCGCGTCCTTGTCCTTGTTGGCCATTTTCTCCTGCAGGACTTCCTCGTATTTGCCGCGAGCGATGGTGGCGCTGGCGGCCAAATCCTGGGCCTTGTGCTGGGCTTCGAGATCATGGGGGGCGGCCTTTTTCACCAATTCCCACAGGGCCATGGCCTGGGTGAAGTTGCCGCGCTTCTCGTAGAGTTGGGCCAGGGCGCGGTTCACCTTCACGTGCTTGGCGTCTTTTTGCCGGGCCTGGTCGAGCGTCCAGATGGCCGGATCCATTAAGCCGAGGGCGGTGAAGGCGTTGGCCATGGCCAGCTGCACGCCCACATCCCACGGATTGCGCAGCAGTGCCTGTTCGCCCAGCTCCAGGACTCGCAGCCAGTCCTGGGCCCTGGCGGCCGACCGGATGCGCAGCTTCGTCCGCAGGTTGCCCAGGAAGGCGAAGCGGCTGCCCTTCTGATTATTGTCATACTTGGCCTTGACCGCCCGGCGCAGGGCCTGGCGATAGATCAGGTTGGCCGGATCGAGCAGGCAGCAGGTGACGAGCAGCTGGATGCCGTAGTCGGCGTTCTTGCCGGCGGTCAGGACCTGGTTGGCGCGTTCGAACTGGCCGGCCGCCGCCCGCCGCTGCTCGGCCGTCATTCGCGGCACGCCGGTCGTTTGCTTGTCCGCCATGGCCACCTGGTCCTTGCCCTGGGCGAAATCCCCATTGCAAATACCCAGACTAACACAGCTTGGCAATGGGTCAAGGGTCAGGATTTGTTTACGTTTAG
>CAZFGM010000977.1:0-2296 GCA_964518515.1 uncultured Alcaligenaceae bacterium
GGATACGTCTGCGGTTTCGCCGCCGCCAGTTGATCCTGGTTTGGGTAGCCCGATTCCTTCACCAACGGAATCGCCGTTGTCATGAAAGGTTCTTTCTTAACCCCCGGGCGAAATGGCATTACCGGAACAGAGTGACGTGCCTCTAGGCCGTTGTCGGCCGCCGGCTGTGCCGTTCCCATCCAGGCACGCAGCCCCAACCAGCCGGCCAGGAACAGCCCGGCCACGCTGCCTCCAAGGAAGATCGCTCGGCGCATCTTCCTGGACGGTGTGGGGATTCTGTCCTCCTCGACCAGGCGATAGGTCGTTCCCCCCGGCGATTCCAGCAAGGGTGTTTTGCACAGCGGACAGCGTGATGGTTTTCCGGCCCGGATTGATGAACTGCCGGGCAATGGCTCACAGAAAGCGCAAGGAGAAGTGGGGACCATGATGAACCTCCCTGAAATGGACATGCCTCGGAAAGGACACTACAATTCTAAACCGATCTGGGAATAGCAAGCAAGTAGCAAGAAAAAAAAGTATTTCAAGCCCGCAGGCGAGTCTTCGAGCCTGCGCGGGTTAGGCCGGGTTAGGCTGGGTTAGGCTCGAAGACTCGCCTGCGGGCTTGAGGAAACCTATGGTTCGGTTAAACTATCTCCCCACAGTCGTTCTTAAAAGGAAAACCCCGATCAGAAAAAGTCGCCCATTTCGTTTGGAGAATCTGGCCATGAATCAAGCGGAAAGCGTAACCAGTTAACCTCCCGTCCTGGCCCCCTTGTTAATACAAACTCGATCCCTGCCGCGATTTGACGACGACGGGAATTCCCTGGGCCGGCCGCAAGGTGATCGACGGCCAAGGCTTGACTTCCGGTTGCGGCAACATTTCGAACCCGAAGCACGGGGCCATCGTCGCCAGCACCAACATCGATTCCATCATCGCGAACGTGTTGCCCAGGCAGACGCGCGGCCCGCCCCCGAAGGGAAAATAAGCATACTTGGGCAAGCGATTGACGAGGTCCCCGGCCCAGCGCTCGGGACGAAATGATTCCGGGTCGGGAAAGAAGCGCGGGTCGCGGTGCACGACCCACTGGCTCATGGCCAGGTTGGTTCCCGCCCGGATGCGGAAACCGCCGATGGCGCACTCGGCCAAGGCTTTCCGCCCGAAGGCCCACACCGGAGGATAAAGGCGCAGCGCTTCCAACATCACCCACTCGGTGTAGGTCAGCTTGGGAAGGTCGGCCACGGCGGGCAGGCGATCCTGCAAAACCGCGCGGATTTCGGCCAGCAGCTGGGCCTCGACTTGCGGATGCCGCATCAGCAGATACCAGGTCCAGGACAGGGCGTTGGCGGTCGTTTCGTGGCCGGCCAGGAACAGCGTGACGACCTCGTCACGAAGTTGTTGATCGGTCATGGCGGAGCCGTCATCTTCGTCGCGGGCTTGGATGAGGCGTGCCAAGAGATCGCCGGCGTTTCCCGGCTGGCCACGCCGTTCCTGGATGATGCGGTGAACGATGGCGTCGAGCCGGCGGAGGGCCCGTTGGACGCGGCGATTGTGCGGCGTGGGCAGCCAGCGCGGCAGGGGCAGGGCGCTCTCGAAACGGTAGCTGAAGTCGGCCATGGCCACGTCGAGGACCTGGCCCACTTCCTCGGCTTCTGGCCCCATGTCCACGTTGAGAATGGTTTTGGCCACGATGCCCAGGGCCAGGCGCATCATCTCGGCGTGCAGGTCGCGGCGGTCGCCGGGCCGCCAACCGGCCAGCATGCGCCCGGCGTGCTCAACCATGATCGGTCCGTAGGATTCAATGCGCTGGCGCAGGAAAGCGGGCTGGATCAGCCGTCTTTGCCGCAGCCAAAAATTTTGTTCGCTGAGGATCAGGCCGTTGCCGATCAGCGGGCGCAACAGCTGGGCCGCGTAATGCTTGACGAAGTTGCGGTTTTGGGTGACCAGAATCTGCTCGATGAGGTCGGGATGGCTCACCAGCACCAACCGTCGGGGCCCGAGGCGCATGGTCGCCACGTCGCCATAGTCCCGCGCGCAGCGGGTGAAAAAGCCGAGCATGTCGCGGCGCAGCTCCGGCAGGTTGCCCACCAACCAGCGCCCCTTGGGACCGGGGGGAAAAGGGGAATGTGTCATGGAAGTTTTGCTTGCGGGAAAATGATTGAACCCCAAATTGATTCCAAAGTCTTACCTAGCAAAATTCGCCCGCCAATCAAAGCTCCGGTTATTTTTTTTCGGCAGCTGCCAGAATATCCTGCGGCCAGTGCTTCATGACCGACAGGATCGGGTTCAGGGCCACCTGGCCCAGGCCACAGATGCTGG
>CAZFGM010000978.1:0-2295 GCA_964518515.1 uncultured Alcaligenaceae bacterium
GGCGAAAACCGGCAATCCGGGAGTGCAGGTGGTGTTCGCCAAAGCATATGCGTTTAGCCCTAAAGGGGACATGGAAACTGATTCCTTTTTCTGCCAGCTTCTCAAGCAATTGCCGCAAACCTTATTCGAGCTACTCGGCTTGCCTGCCGAGCGGGCACGCTCTTACCGCTTCGATGCGGTGGAGGTGAAAAAGTCCTTTCGCATAGATGGGCTTTATATTCCCGGCAAAGCGAGCTTGCCGCTGTATTTCGTGGAGGTGCAGTTTCGCCGCGAGCCGAAATTCTATGCCAATCTTTTTGCCAAGGTGTTCTGTTATCTCGAAGAGAACGACCCCCGGCAAGATTGGGTTGCCGTGGCGATATTTCCCGGCCGCTCCGCCGAACCGCTGCAGGTCGGGCCCTACGAAGATCTCCTGTCCTGCCACCGCGTTCGCCGCATTTACCTGGAAGAATTCCCCATGCCGGCTGATCCGCCGTTGGGGTTGGGGATTTTGCAACTTGTGACGGCTCCCCCAAGCCAAGCCCCGGAACTTGTGGCCCGGTTGTTGGGCAAGGCCCAGCGCGAATTGGCCGGTAGTGACCTGGGACCCAAGGTGATACAATTGGTGGAAGAACTCTTGATCCGGCGATTTGCCCAACTCAGTCGCGAGGAGGTGCGCGTCATGTTCAAATTGCACGACATTCGCAAGACCCGTGTCTGGCAAGAAGCCCGTGACGAAGGGCTGGAAGAAGGAATGGAAAAAGGTATCGAAAAAGGTATCGAAAAAGGAATGGAAAAAGGTATCGAAAAAGGAAAAAAGATGGCACAAAAAAACATGGTCAAAAAATGTTTGGCCAAGGGATTCCCCATGAAAAAAATCGCCGAGTTGATGGAATTACCCCTGGAACAAGTGCGCCGCCTGGTTAAAGTTTCATCGCCTTGATTGGGTCGGCTTTGAGTGGTCAGCTTAGCAGTCGTCAGCTTTCATCTGCCGTGACCGCAAATAGCTGAATGCTAATCGCTGATAGCTGCGAGCTGACCGCGTAAGAGGAGCTTACCATGGCGGAAGCGGTGGACACGGATCTGGTCGTCCTCGGCGCCGGTCCTGGCGGCTACGCCGCCGCTTTCCTGGCGGCGGACAAGGGCATGCGGGTCACGCTGATCGACGCGGGCGCCAAGCCCGGCGGGGTCTGCTTGCACGAGGGCTGTATTCCGTCCAAGGCCCTGCTGCACGCCGCCCATCTCATCAGCGCCGCCCGCGAGGCCGAGGGCTGGGGCTTGAACTTCGCACCGCCGCAAATCCACCTGGATACCTTGCGCGGCCGCAAGGACAAAATCGTTCAAACCATGGCCAATCACCTGGGCGAATTGGCCAAACGCCGCAAGGTGAATTATCTCCAGGGCAGAGGCCGGTTTGTCGATTCGCGGACGGTGCAGATCGACAAGGGGCCCCAGGTTCGTTTCAAACACGGCATCGTGGCCACCGGCTCGAGCCCGGCCCGGCTGCCCGCGCTGGACCTCGACAGCCCGCGCTTGCTCGATTCCACCTCGGCTCTGCGGCTGGAAAGGCTGCCCGCGTCGCTGCTGGTGGTGGGCGGTGGTTACATCGGCCTGGAATTGGGGACCGTGTACGCCGCGCTGGGCAGCCAGGTCACCGTCGTCGAATTGACCGGCAGTCTGTTGCCCGGCGTCGATGCGGACCTGGTCAAGCCGCTGGCCACGCGCCTCGGTTCCCTCTTTCACAAGATTCACCTCAACACCAAGGTCGTAAAGCTTGAGGAAAGGAAGGACGGCCTGCGCGCCACACTCGAAGGCCAAGAGGTTACCGACCAGGAAGAAACTTTCGACATGGTGCTGGTGGCGGTGGGCCGCAAGCCGAATTCGCGCGACCTCGGCCTGGAAAAGACGCAGGCCCAGGTGGATGACAAGGGCTTCCTTCGCGTGGACGCCCAGCGGCGCACCACCGACCCGAACCTCTACGCGATCGGTGACGTGGCCGGCGAGCCGATGCTGGCCCACAAGGCCAGCCACGAGGGCAAGGTCGCCGTGCAGGTCATCGCCGGCGACCAAGGCGCCCAATGGGACCCGCGGGCCATTCCCGCCGTGGTGTTCACCGATCCGGAAATCGCCTGGTGCGGCCTGACCGAAACGGAAGCGCGGCAACAAAAACGCGACGTGGAAGTGGCCCGTTTTTCCTGGGCTGCTTCCGGCCGGGCCGCGACCCTGGGCCGCGCCGACGGCTTGACCAAGGTTTTGGTCGAACCGGCCAGCGACCGGATTCTGGGCGTGGGCCTGGTCGGCGCCGGCGCGGGCGAG
>CAZFGM010000979.1:0-2293 GCA_964518515.1 uncultured Alcaligenaceae bacterium
AAGAAAACTCTTGAGTGCCATCGTCCAGACCGTCCATTCACTGCCAACTGCTTAGGAACTTAGGCAAGGTCGTCGCCGGGTTTAGCGCACTTTCTGCCAGATTTTTTTTGGCTGGCCGTCCTCGAAGGCGTGCCAACCTTCGCCGGTCACGGTGTCAATGATGTAACTCCAAAAACTCGATTTCATGACAATGCGCCTTGGTTTGAAGTTCTTCAATACGGGCACGACTATTCGCTGGTCCCGCTTGCGTTGTTGGTGCCTTCTTTTTCTTTTTCTGTCAGTCGGGCTTCAACTTGGTTGATGTGCCCCTCGACTAACGAAACAAATTGAAAAAGCCTGCCGGTGATATAGCTCAAAGCTCCGATCAACGCGGACACCGCTGCGACACCCATCCAGGCGGGCGCCCCGCTAATGAGATTCCAGAACACGATGATGAGGCAGGCGATCATCGTGAGAAGACCAAGGCCGAGCAGGAAATTGCCCGTGCGTGGGGAGGCCTTCTCCAAGTCACCTTCGCCAGGACGGGGCTTGGCATAGAGGTTCAGTCCTCTCGGGTCAAAGAACTGGGGCATGTGAATCCAACCTTTCCTTACAGATGGGCCATTTGGGAACGAGATCTCGACTGTTGACGGTCACTCCTTCTGTCGCTTGTCCGCGACGATGCGCAAGATCGTGAAATCATGGGCGCCTTCTCCCGTGAGATACACGTAGTCCCCCGCCACCGCGACGTGGCCCGCCACGTCGGTGCCGGCGCCGTAGCTTGCAAGTTTCTTCGGCTTGGTCGGGTCCGTGACGTCCAGCACGTGGAGGTTGCCTGCCGCGAGGAAGACGCGCTTGCCGGAAATGGCCACGCCGCTGGCGATCCCGGCGTCGTAGCGTGCCGCCTCCTTGGGCTGCTTGCGATCGGAGACATCGATGATCCACAGCGCGGCTTTGGCGGCGTCGAAATCGGCGACATAGGCGAAGTCGCCGGCCACAGCGACCGCCATGAAATCGCCTGAACTCTTGAATTGGCCGACCTCTTCGGGTTTGGCCGGATTGGAGACGTCCACGATCCGCAGGCCATGATGCTCCGTGCCCACATACGCGTATTTCCCGGCGACGGCGATGCTCTGCACGCGCCCTTCCAGGGGACATGAACCTTCTTGGCGCGGCTTGGCGGGATCGCTGATGTCGAAAACCTGCAGGCCCTTGGTATGAACGAGGTAAGCATGGGTGCCCGCCACAGCCAGGTCTTCGAAAAAAAGATTCTCGCGAAGGTCATGTGCAGCAACTACCTTCGGCGCCGCAGGCTTGTCGATATCCACTACATGAAGTTTGTTTTCCGCGAGGACGTACAGGAAACGGCCGGCGCTCGCGAGCGCCCCGCCCGGGAGCTTGGGTGTGGCAATGACGCCCGGCTGCTTGGGATTCGATAGGTCCACGACGCGCACGCCGTCGTCTCGCGCGAGATAGGCATAGTTGCCCTGGACGGCCAAGGCGGCGCGAGGCACGTGCTTCTTCGCAACGATGCGGCCAACGAGCTCCAGGCGAATCGATGAGTCATTCACAGGAACCTTTTTGGGCGTGCCGTCAGGACCAGGAAGGGTCGGCCCCTTGGGTTCCGGCGCCTCGAAAAGCTTCGGACCCGGGATGACCGTCGGACCCGGGATGAACGGATGCGACACCCGAGCGCCGTCAGACTTGGAGCCGGACTTGCCCTCTTTGATCGCTTGGGGAAACCCGTCGGGAAACCACCTGGCGCCTTCGGGCCGATTCACGAAGGGTTCGTTGATCGGGGGCAGGACAACGGGGTTGGCTTGCGGAGCCGGTTGCGGTCGGAGCCCCTGGCGCTGCCCGGCTTTCAAATAGACCACCAAAACCAACAAAGGAACGAGCACGACCACGAAGCCGATCGTTGCCAGAAGTTTGGCGGTTGGATTCCGCGGTTCACTTTCGATGGGCGCCAGCCGAACCCCGCACTTGGGGCAAAACTGCAATTTGCCGTCCGCCTTGATAAACGCGCCGCAGGTCGGACAGTACGCGGCGGCCCACGCGACTCCGCCAACCACCAGCAGGCCGACGATGAATACGACGCCTGTCAGGATCGGCTTCGATCGCTCCAACGGGAAGTCGATGTTGCCGATGCCAAAATCGCTCAGGGCGCCCAGAAAGACGGCGGCCAACCACCAAAAGATGGCCCAGTTGACGCGCCGCACGCCGGCCTGGTATTTGGCAATGATCGCGGGATCGGGCTCTCTAGCCCAACTTCCGCAGCTGGAAGAAAATCACAGCGATTTTTCGGCCCTTGGTT
>CAZFGM010000980.1:0-2293 GCA_964518515.1 uncultured Alcaligenaceae bacterium
GAGATGCGAGGCGATGGCAACTTGGGTAAAATGTTTTTCGGACAGCCTCCTAGGCAAGGCGACGACATCCGATCGGTGAATGTAGGGAACGCCCTCCGTGGCGTTCCGGTTTGGGGGATTCCGGTTTGGGGGGATTTCGTCCCACCGGAACGGCACCGAGGCCGTTCCCTACTTCCCTACAGAAATTCGCGCATCGGGCTTAGATTCAATTCCGATTTTTCCCAATCTACCACCTGTTCCGTCTTTTCAGCCTTTGCGGTGAATAACTACCTTGCCGGTTGCCGAATATAGGTTATACGGATTCGAAGGCTCTTGGTGTATGAAAGGAGACAGGGATGCGGAACATACACGCGCTGGCGGCCCTGGCGGTAGGTGGGCTTGTGGTTGGCGGCCTGGCCCCCGCGTGGGCGGCCAAACCGACCGTGCCGGAGATGCTCGCCTATCAACCCCGACAAAAAGGGGTGGCCATCACCCTGCCCACCGAAGCCGAGGCCAAGGCCTGCTCCGTGGAAAACGTGGACATCAAGGGCAAGGTCCGCGGCTATATGCTGGTCGATACCAGCAAGGTGCCGCTCCGCAAATTCTTCGATTCCAAGGGCGCCAACCGCATCGACGTCTGGTCCTACTATAAGGACGGCATCGAGGTCTACCGCGAGATCGATAGCAACGGCGATAACATTCCCGACCAGTTCCGCTGGCTCAACAGCGGCGGCATGAAGTGGGGCGTGGACCTCGATCAGGACAAGAAATCCACCATCGACCGCTGGCTGATGATCTCGT
Source organism: uncultured Alcaligenaceae bacterium (assembly GCA_964518515.1). Taxonomy (GTDB): domain Bacteria; phylum Planctomycetota; class Planctomycetia; order Gemmatales; family Gemmataceae; genus CAZFGM01. Next base: position 781 of record CAZFGM010000980.1, read on the forward strand.
CGGAAGAGGTTGCGGAAGAAGTTTTCCTGGCCGTGGTCGAGCGCAATCCCGCCCGGCTGCAGGCCCTGTTCGTCAACGAGGCCGAGCTGCGGGCCATGAAACTGCCGGCCGAAACGGTCGACAACATTCGCAAGAGCCTGCAAGCCGCTCCGGCAAAGTTCGAACGGACCATCAAGGATATTGCCGGCCTGGACCAGGCCGCCTTCGTCCGCGTGGAAAGCGCCATTGCCGGCTGCGTTCCCGCCGAAGACCTCGGCAGCGACCAGGACCTGATCCATTACACCTCGCGGGCCGTTCTTTATGAAATTCCCGAAGGCGCCGGCAAGAAGAAACACGAATGGCTGCACGCCGGCGAGATGGTGCAGATCGGCATGGCCTGGCGCTTGCTCACCGCCCCCAGCGGCCAGCACGATCCGACCAATCCGATCCTTGCCAAAGGTGGGACCGGCACCACCACACCGTCTCCCGTTCAGCCTTCGGGCCAACTGCAAAAACTTCTGGAGATTTTGAGCGGCGTCGATAAGGAAGCCGAAAAATATCCCGCCGTGCCGCCCGGCACCAAGAACCCCGACGTGGAACGCTACAACCTCCGCCGCGTGCAAATCATCCAGCAGATCCTGCAAGTGCCGGATTTGCCCGCCGACGGCCGGGAAAACTGGATCAAGCAGCTATGCGACAACCTGTGCAACGCCCACTTGGCCAGCGGCAGCTCCGCGAGTTCCATCGCCTTGAACCATTTGACGCAATATAAGGACCAGATCGTCAAAGCCCAATCGGGCAGCAATCTGGCCGGCTATGCCACCTATCGCCATCTGTGGGCCATCTACGCTCCGCAGATTCAGAAAAACGACGTCAAGGATCCGCAGAAGATTCAGGAGAAGTGGCACGAAGAATTGGTCCGCTTCGTGCAGACCTATCCGCGGGCCGAGGACACCCCCGACGCCTTGCTCCAGCTCGGCATGGGCTGCGAGTTCGCCGGCAAGGATGAGGAAGCCAAGCGCTGGTTCAAGACCCTGGCCGACACCTTCCCGGATCACTTCCTGGCGGCCAAGGCCCGCGGCGCCCACGACCGCATCGGCCTGGTCGGCGCCGAGCTCAAGCTCGCCGGCCCGCTGCTGTCCAACAACGACAACAGCGTCAATAACTTCGACATCGCCCGCCAGCGCGGCAAGGTCGTCGTCGTCTACTACTGGGCCAGCTACTGCTCGTCGTGCGTCGGCGACATGGCTCGTTTGAAACAAATCCACGGCACCCACGCCGCCAAGGGCCTGGAACTTGTCCTGGTCAACCTCGACGACCGCAAGGAAGACGCCCTCCGCTTCCTGCAAGCCAACGCGGTGCCGGCCACGCATCTTTACCAGGCGCCCCCCAAGGACGCCACCGGCATGCAAAGCCCGTACGCCCTGCAATACGGCATCATGGGCCTGCCCACCATGTTCCTGGTCGGCCGCGACGGCAAGGTCGTCAACCGCTCCTTGCAGGTCAACGACCTGGAAAACGAGCTGCGCAAAGC
>CAZFGM010000981.1:0-2290 GCA_964518515.1 uncultured Alcaligenaceae bacterium
CAAGCCCCGTGAACGGGGCTGACCCTCAAACATTGGAAAAAGCGCAATGGTATTGGTTGCCATTACGTGTCGCGCCACACCGATAGCGCCGGACAGATGAGCCTCATGGCGAGGGCCGGCCGCAGCGAAATGAGAAGAGGTCGGCGTCCTTGATCACGAAGCGGAGGCGCACCGGCCTGCCGGCCAGGGCGCTCAGGTCGGAGCGCCCCTTCCACGTCACGACGCGCTCGATCTGATCGCCCACGACCTGGGCCGCATCGGCCAACGCATAGCCGTCGATGGGGCGACCATCGGCTTGCTGCAACTCCACGCGAAGGTCGCCCACCGCGGACGTGGAATAGTTCAGAACCAAAGCGGTGGGGCCGCGCTTATTCTTCGAGAATACCAGCGGCTTCGTTACGACTTCGCCGCCCTGGTAGTTGGCGCTCACCGAGACGAATCCGTCGGTGCGCAGGCGCAGCCGGCGCAGATGGCTCGTCGGGTGCCCGTAGTGGCCGACATAGTACAGCGACATCTCGCCCGGGCCCGTCGGGATCACGCCGGGGGAGACGATCATGTTCCGGTCGGTCCAGTTTTTCGGATCGAGCCCGGGCCGGACGAACGCCTCCAGGAACCGCCGGTCCCAGTACAGGCCGTCCCGGCTGGACATGAAGATGACATCGGAGCAGCCGCGGGAGGAAGCGGGGGTGCTGCCCGCCCAGCCGGAGATCACTTCGCGATCGGGTACGAAGCGCATCGGGAACGCCAGGTAGATATGCGGCGCCCGGAAGTAGGCGCTTACCGCGCTGGTGTACAGGTGCTCGAAGGGCGTCTCTTTGCCGTACTTCAGCCACTGCTGCGGGGACCAATTGAGGACATCACTGGAGGTGGTGAGCGCGATGGCGCGAACGCGATCCGGGTCGATGTAGAAAGGCTTGCCGCCCTTGGGCTCTCCCCCAGGGGGCACGTCCCAGCCCTTGGACTTGGAGACGAAGTTGCGCACGAAGGCGAGGTATTTCTTCTGATTGGGGTCCCACAGGACAGGGGTTTGGCTGTCCAGGGGGCCTTGCGTTATGACCGGCTCCTTGCGCAACCAGGTCCAGTGAAAGCCGTCGGGGGAAACCATGACGCCGATGGGGCCGCCGTAGTTGAGATTCAGCTTGGACAGGGCTTTGTAGCGCTGCGCGGCGGGTGCGGCGGGATTAGGGTCCTTGAAACAGAGCCAGCCGCCGGCGGTGCCGGGCCCCAGGTACACGATGTTGTTGTTCTTGGTGCCGGCGAACTCGTAGAGCTTCAAGCTCGGCTTCGTCCAGTGGATGCCGTCGCTACTTTCCGCGTAGCAGATGTTCGAGGAGCCGGGCTTGGCCCGCTGCATCTCCTGCCGCGCCCCGCGGTAGTACATGCGCCACTTGTCCCCGTCCCGGAAGAAGAATGCGTAATTGCTCAGCGGCCCCTCCCACGGTTGGCTGAAATCGAATACCTTGCCCGCATCGACAGGTCGGTGCAATGCCAGCCGCACCCCCTGCATGCGGTCGATGAGATGCTCATCGACGAAAAGCTCCAGCCGGGAACCGATGTCGATGGCCTTGTCGGGCCCGGGAGGGTTTTCTCCCAGGAGGGGCGAACCGAAAGCAAGACCGGTGGTTATCACTACCAGGGCTCTTGTAGCCGGCTTCCCTAGGTTCATAGCACTTCCTACCTTCTGGTTTTGTGTGGGATGTAGGTAAATGGTAGGTGCCGTGAGCCCAGCGGCACCCCCAGTCCGGCTCGGCTCGACGGATCTACGAAAAAGCAGGCCACCGGTTACCTCCAACCGCAAATCAGGTCCCCGTCGAGCAGCCAGCGGATTGTATGGGCACTGGTCCGTGTCACGGTGCAAGCTCCACAAAATAGCCGCAAAAAAACGGCAAAACAACACCGAAGTTCCGACATTTCCGGCTGACCACACCTTGCCCTGGTCAGCAGCCAAGCCGGCCGGCCAAGAGGATGGTTCCACCCAGGTACTCCGGCTCCTTTCCGGCTGTCACCCGGCGGAGGTTTCGGCCATCGCTGTCAATGACATGGACGGCACTTGGAGCACCGTTTCTTGACGGGCACAAAGGCCTCCGTCTTCGCGCGGAACGCCGGCATCGACGGACCCTGAGCGCGGACCGCTTGCGGTTTTAAAATACAACGTAACAGAATAATAGTAATAGGGAAAGGGTTACCAATCATTCCCAGGCATCGACCCGTCACGCGCATTCAAAACACTTTCCAGGCCTGGTTCAAAATGGGGTAACAATCTCCGGCCACTCGCGTCAAATTAAGGCAA
>CAZFGM010000982.1:0-2289 GCA_964518515.1 uncultured Alcaligenaceae bacterium
CTCTATTCATCCGTACGGTTGCGGCTTTGCCGCGCCGTGTGATCCGTGGTTCTTTGGGTTACTTTTCTTTTTTAGATTCCGTTGCGGAAAACAAGGTTCGGATTTTTTCAAAAAAACTCTTTCGCTGAGGGGTCACCTGTTTCTTGTCAATCTCGGCCAGCTCGCGGAACAGGTCTTCCTGGCGCTTGGTCAAGTGGCGTGGGGTTTCCACCACCAGGACGACCAGCAAATCGCCGGTCCGCTGGCTGCGGAGATTGGGCAGGCCCTTACCGGGGATGCGGATGGCATCGCCGCTCTGGATGCCGCCATTCACCTGATGCGTGATCGGCCCGTCCAGGGTGGGAACTTCCAGGTCGCCGCCCAGCGCGGCCTGGCTGAAAGCGATCGGCACCTGGCAGATCAAGTGATCGCCGTCGCGCTGGAACAGCGGATGGTCGCGGACGTGGACGCGAATAATCAAGTCGCCGCGCGGGGCGCCGGGCTGGCCGGCCTCGCCCTCGCCGCGCCGGGCCAGTTGCAGGCCGGTGAAGGCGCCGGCGGGCACGTCGATGTCGAGCGTTCGCCGCACGGTCACGTGCCCCTGACCGCGGCAATGACCGCACGGGTCGGTGATGACGGCGCCGCGGCCGCCGCAACCCCGGCAGGTTTGCTGGATGCGGAAAAAGCCCTGGTTCACCAGGACCGCGCCGTGGCCGTTGCATTGCCGGCAGGTCGCGGGTTTGCTGCCCTTTCTTGCGCAGGAACCCGAACATTCGGGGCACACTTCCGCGCGCGGGATGGTGATGGTTTTGGTGCAACCCTTGGCCACCTCCGCCAGGTCGATTTCCAGGTTGTAGACCAGGTCGTTGCCGGGCATGGGCCCGCGCCGCCGACGGCCGCCGCCGCCGCCAAATAACCCCCCCAAGAGATCGCCGAAGATGTCGAAGATCGATTCCGCCGAATCAAAGTGCGGCAAGCCCATGCCGTTCAGGCCGGCAAACCCATAGCGGTCGTAGCGGTCGCGCTTGTCCGGATCGCTCAAGACGGCGTAGGCCTCGGACGCTTCCTTGAAGCGGGCGGCGGCCTCGTCATCCCCCGCGTTCCGGTCCGGATGGAACTTCATGGCCAGGGCGCGGTAGGCCTTTTTCAGCTCCTCTTCCGAGGCGTTCTTGGCGACGCCCAGGACATCGTAATAGCACCGCTGCTCGGGCATGACGTTTTCTCGACCAGGTTAAAAAAAAAGGGGAAACAGAACGAATACTTTTTCCAGGAAATTAACGAACTTTCGCCCCCGGGTCGTAGTTGTTAATTCTTTCCATAGAGGAAAATCAAAATCCACCGGCGCGAACTTGGGTTCTTTGGGCGGGTCGGGCCAAGGGTATTCCGGGTTCGGGCCGTCGTCGGCCAAATCGGGGGCCAATTTTTCAATTTTCGCCGCGACGGGTTTGATGCTTTCGATAAAGGTCTCAAAGGTTTCCCGATTAGCAAAATGAAAAACTTTCCAAGCTTGTTTTTTGTTTGCTAAAACCGCCAGAAACTTTACCACCGTGGCATGGGTCCTTCTGGACAGCGGAGCTTTTTCCGCAAGCAAAGCCTTGCCAAGCTTTTCTGCCGCCATTTGCAGATAATGTAAGCGGTGGCAAATTTTTTCCTCGGTTTTGGCCAACTTGCGAAACAGATCGAAATCCGACCGCGCCTGGTCAAAATATAGCTTTTGCCGGAAGTTCATGAGGTTGTTTCCCGGCCAAAAGTTTGGTAACCTCCCAAACTCCAACCCTTGGGTAATTTGATTTTTTTGGCTTTTATTTTCCCCCATTGCTCCGGGGAGGCATCGACAACCAAGACTTGGTACGGTAAATCCTCCGCGGCGGGGCTCAGGTCCCAGACCTGCAGGCTTTCCTCATCCGGGAACGGAGGATAGCTGGTGACTTCAAGCAAACGGATTTCCTCGGGCGGGGCTTTATGAGGCAAGTAGATTACTTGCTGCAAAAATAAAGCCCCCGACATATGATGACGGGCCACCCAGGCGGCAACCTCGTCGCGGGATGTTCCATCTTTCGGCCTGGCATGAAATGCCGCCAATTTTCCCCGCCGCATTTCCAGGGCCTCATGCAAGACGTCTTGCCATTCCAATTCACCCAATGCGGCCAACTGGTCGGTTAATGACTTCTTATTCATCGCGGTTGTCACCCCTGCGGCCCCAGATAGGGAAGCGACGCAGCCCAAGGTTATTACCTTATCGCCGCGTCGCCTGGATTGTCCATAGAACTTTCGCCTACTGAATGGCCCCGGCCACCTTCGTCCGCTTGT
>CAZFGM010000983.1:0-2287 GCA_964518515.1 uncultured Alcaligenaceae bacterium
CTGCACGGCTCATTGTATGAACACGCCTCGTCGGTCTGAGGCGGAGCCTCGTTAGTTGTTATGCCGAACGCGGTCACGGGGCGAGCCATGAAATCCTGGTCGAAAATGGTGGTCATTGGAGTCCAAAAACATCCGGATTGCCGGAGTTGCCGTAATGGAATCGGTTGAGAAACTTGAAACCGGCAATCCCGTTTAATCCCGGCGGCACCTGGGAGACACCCACAACTGGGAGAGGCTCATCGAAATTCAGTCCCAGAATGCGAACATGCACCAGGTAGACAGGAAATACACCCGAATAAGCGCCGCCCAGTGGAACGTGGTCAATCAGAATGGCCCCACTTTGGAGGCAGTCATTTTCGTCGAGAACCAACTGAAAGACCGATTGCCGAGAACCGGCGCCGGTGTCGGCCACGAGGATGCGAACGCGGTCTTGTCCGCCGCCCGCAGGCAACACGATCTCGATCACCGGCCGGTCGTTGTGGAGAAGCCATTGGACTGCCGGCATCAAACCACCCCCCAGATTTCCTCGACACGCCCGTAATCGGCGCTCGCCTCAAGGCAGCGGCACCTGGCTGGGTCCGGTTCCACTTGCCGCAGGCGCTCGGCTACTTCCCGCCAGGTATCCGCCACCACGACAACTTTGCCATTGGCAATGCCCACGAACTTGCCCGCGTACGGTGATTTCGCATCCTGCCGGGCTTGCTGATTGATTTGCCGAACCAGCTTTTCGTTGGCCGAGGCAATCGAATTGTCCTGGATCATGATCGTTCTCCGGGCCAGAATCGACGGGGCTATTTGAACCATGTCGCGTCAGTGGTAATTTGTCAGTTGTCAATGGCCAGGTCAGAGAAAAATTACCACTATTCTATCCCTTTCCAACGGAATGAATTCCGCGGCGGCCGGTAAGAAGTCGAACCCCAAAACCGCTAACTGCCGCCGTGGTCAGGTGCGGCCTTGTGCTGCTTCACGGACTGTTCGGAGCCAACGCGATTCAACCAGCGCGCAACCAAATAGCCTACAAAAAGACCAATCCAAGCTGCTACTGGGACGACGACCCACCCAAGGATTCCAGCGAAAAACGAATCGGGCACCAAGATAGGCGCAATTAGCCACCCTATCAAGCCGCCGAGGATCGCCCCAATAACCAAGATCAGCCACCCGTATCGATCCATTGTCTGTGCCTCTGGGGTTCTTCTTTTTACAGGCCTGGTCAGCGAACTTCCATGATGTAGATGTCGTACCTGCCGCCGCGGTTGGAGATGAAGGCGAGTTTCTTGGCGTCGGGGGACCAGGTCGGGAAATTATCCCAGCCGGGATGCTTGGTCAGGTTGCGCTGGTTCTTGCCGTCGGCGTCCATGACGTAAATCTCGTAGTTGCCGTCGCGGTTGGAAGTGAAGGCGATCCGCTTGCCGTCGGGCGACCAGGCGGGCCAGTAATCCATGGTGGGATTGGTAGTCAGGCGGCGTACGTCGGAGCCGTCGGCCTTCATGACGAAAATGTCCAGGTTGCCGGTCCGGCCGCTGGTGAAGGCGATGTGCTTGCCGTCGGGCGCCCAGGTGGGGCTGTTGCTGGGCGGACCATTGGTCAGGCGCTTCTGGTTCTTGCCGTCGGCGTCGGTGACGAAGATTTCCTGATTCTTGTCACGCGTGCTGGCCCAGGCCAGCTGCTTGCCCGAGGGCGACCAGCGCGGCGCCTCCTCGAAAGCCCCTTTGTGCGGAATGATGGTTTTCTGCTCCGTGCCGTCGGCGCTGATGACGTCGATCTGCAGCTTGCCGTCGGTCCCTTGCAGCTTGTCGTAGACGAAGGCGATTTTCTTGCCGTCGGGCGACCAGTGGCCGTCGAAGTGGGGCATCGCTTCCTTGGGCAACAGCGGCCTGAGCTCGCCGCCGTCGGCATTCATTGTCCACAGGCCCATCTTGCCTTTGTGGATGCGCGTGAACAGGAATTTCTTGCCGTCGGGCGACCAGGCCAAGTGCTGAATGAAATCGCCGCCGATTTTCGAGATGCGGACGGGTTCCCCTTCCCCTCCTCGGCTTAGGGGGGAGATGAAAACCGCCAGAAAAAACAGCAGGAAAGATTTTTTCACTGTTCGCATGGGGCGGGTTCAATCCCCTTATAGGTTCGTAGTGCGGGCTTCAGCCCGTTTTCCCTGGGACAGAACGGGCTAAAGCCCGCACTACGCAACACTCAAATTCCCCCGGTTTAAAAACCAACGGGGAAAGCACGGCCTTACCTATCTTATAACCCATCGGCGCACTACTTTGCTATGTCCGTTGTGATAAAAACG
>CAZFGM010000984.1:0-2282 GCA_964518515.1 uncultured Alcaligenaceae bacterium
GCACCGCGGGGCCGGGGCCTATATCTGCGGCGTGGAAACGGGCTTGATCGAGAGCCTGGAGGGCAAGCGGGCCTGGCCGCGGATCAAGCCGCCGTTCCCGGCCGTCGAGGGAGTCTTCCGCAAGCCGACCGTCGTTAACAACATCGAGACCTTGGCCTGCGTCACGCACATCATCGATAAAGGTACGGAGTGGTTCAAGTCGATCGGCGTGCCGCCCGACCCGAAGAACCCGCGCGACCCGGGCAGCTACGGGCCCAAGCTCTACTGCATCGCCGGGCACGTGAACAAGCCGGGCTGCGTCGAGCTGCCGATGGGCGTCAGCGTCCGCGAGCTGATCGACCGGCACGGGGGCGGCGTCTGGAAAGGGAGAAAGGCCAAGGGCTGCAACCCGGGCGGCATCAGCATGGGCTTCTTGACGGAAGCGGAGTTCGACACGCCCCTGGACTTCAACGGCCCGGTCAAGGCCGGCTGCCTCGGCCTGGGCACGGCGGCCGTCACCGTCTTCGACGAAACCACCCCGATCATCGACGTTCTCTATAATACCTGCCGGTTCTTCGCCCACGAGTCGTGCGGGCAGTGCACCCCCTGCCGCGAGGGGACCGGCTGGCTCTTGAAGATCACCGAGCGCATTCGCCGCGGCCAGGGCCGGCTGGAGGACCTCGACATCCTTCAAGAGATCGGCAGCACGATCGGCATGATGCCCGGCACGACCATCTGCGGCCTGGCCGACGGCGCCGGCTGGCCGGTCAAGAACGCCGTCGCCAAGTTTCGCGGCGAGCTGGAGGAGTACATCAAGAGCGGCCAGAAGTGCGCTACGCCGGTGCTGGCGGGGGCACATTGATCCTGATTGAAATGCGAGGAGGAGCTTGTCATGAGAATACCTGGAATGTTTGTCTGGGCCCTTGTTTTCGCCTTGACCGGCTGCGGCAAGAGCGACATCGACAACCCCGCGGGACACATCAAACGCGGGAAGGAACGCTTGGTGAATCAAAATGATCTCAACCAACTGGCCCTGCTTTGTTTCCAATACTACCAGGACCAAGCTCCGGCCGATTTGCAACAGTTGAAAAGCATGATTCAAAAAGACGCCCCGAATATTTACCGAAAAATTGACCAGGGGCAAATCGTCCTTCTTCACCACAAAAAAATTACGTCCGACATGGTGATCGCGTATGAAAAGGAGCCGGACCTCAATGGGAAACAACTGGCGGCGATGGGGGATGGGAAATCCGTCAATAGCATGACGGCCGCCGAGCTGCAGAAGGCATTGCAGGTGAAGGAATGACTTCTGGTCCACGGACCCAAAAGAATACGTATGGCCACCGTCACCATCAACAACCAGCCGGTTGACATCGGCGCTGAGAAGCTGAACCTGGTCCAGGCGGCCCAGAGGGCGGGGGTGCTCATCCCCCACTACTGCTGGCACCCGGCCTTGTCGGTCGTCGCCAGCTGCCGCATGTGCCTGGTCGAGGTCGGCGAGAAGAAGCCCGACGGCACGACGGCCGTGCAGCCGCGGGTGGTCCCCGCCTGCCAGACGCCCGCCAAGGACGGCACCGTGTGCATCACCAATAGCGCCAAGGCCCGTGCCGCTCAGCAGCAGACGCTGGAGTCGCTGCTTCTCAATCACCCCCTCGACTGTCCGGTGTGCGACAAGGCGGGCGAATGCCACCTTCAGGACTATAGCTACAAGTTCGGCCGGGCCCAGAGCCGGATGATCGATCCCAAGAACCAGCCCGCGAACAAGCCTCACATCGGCGAGCACATCACGCTGTTCACCGACCGCTGCATCATGTGCTCGCGCTGCGTCCGCTTCACGCGCGAGATCAGCGGCACCGCCGAGCTGCACGTGATCAACCGCGGCAACCATTCCGAGATCGACGTCTTCCCCGGCGAGCCCTGCAACAACAAGCTGGCCGGCAACGTGGTCGATCTTTGCCCGGTGGGGGCGCTGTGCAGCAAGGACTTCCTCTACAAGCAGCGGGTGTGGTATCTCAAGAGCCAGCCGAGCGTGTGCGCCGATTGCAGCACGGGCTGCAGCGTCCACGTCGACGCCAACAAGGACATCGTCTATCGCTTGCGGCCGCGGGAGAACCCCCAGGCCCAGGGCCATTTCATGTGCGACCTTGGGCGGTTTGGCTTCCACTACCTCAACGCCAAGGAGCGGCTGCGCCGACCCTGCGCCCGCACCCCCCCTCCCCCCCCTTGTGAAGGGGGGGACCGGAATTTCTCCCCCCCTTCAGAAGGAGGGGACCACTCATTCTCCCCCCCTTCACAAGGGGGGG
>CAZFGM010000985.1:0-2262 GCA_964518515.1 uncultured Alcaligenaceae bacterium
CAGGATAAACGCTGAAGGCATATAAGCGTGAAACCCTCCGCAAGATGAGGTCTCCGGCTGCTTCGGCAGCATAGGCTCCTGGAAGACTACCAGGTCAATAGGCCGGGTGTGTAAGGCGGGCAACCGTCTCAGCTAACCGGTACTAACAGCCAATCGCTTGGCCGCTTTGATCCTCTTCTCGACGGCCGCGCTTGCGTTTCACTGCTTGCGTTTCGCGCTCGCAGGAAACCGCCGGCGACGTGGGCGATGCCCCCACGATGGTCGAAGAAGGCTCATGAAGAGAACAGCTCTTATCGCTGCCAGTTGATATACGTTCGTCGTCCGTTGTCAGTCGTCCGTTGTCAGTCGCAACGGACAATTGACAACGGGCGACGGACCATGTGTCTTTCCGGTGACCATACCTGGTTGGAAACACCCGTCTCCATTCCGAACACGGCCGTTAAGCAGCCAGGGCCGATGGTAGTGCGAATAGCGCGAGAGTAGGTAATCGCCGGGATTTTTGAAAAGCCCGCCGTGGGAAACCACGCGGGTTCCCCACCGCTATCCGACTGCAGAACATTATGAAGGCTCCGAAAACAGCTATGCTTCTCGCCCTGTGCATTACAACGTCCAGCCTCCTCGCTTTGGCCGGTGATGGTCCCCGAAAGCAAGTGAAATCAGGCGGACAGAAGGCGCTAGCCGGTGGGGACGTTCCCGCAAAGTCAGCCGCACAGCAGAGGCCAGAAGGTGCCGGGGATGTTTCCGCCAACCCAAACCGCGCCGCACAGCAGGGACGAGAAGGTGCCGCGGATGTTCCCGCCAAGGCAAAGGGCGCCGCACAGCAGGGGCGAGAAGGTGCCGGGGATGTTCCCGCTAAGGCAAAGGGCGCCGCACAGCAGGGGCGAGAAGGTGCCGGGGATGTTCCCGCTAAGGCAAAGCGCGCCGCACAGCAGGGGCCAGAAGGTGCCGGGGATGTTCCCGCCAACGCAAAGCGCGCCGCACAGCAGGGGCGAGAAGGTGCCGGGGATGTTCCCGCCAGCCCAAAGTCACCCCGAAAGAATCATGATACAGCGTTTGGGTCCATCGCTAATGTGACCTAATGCGACACCAAGCAAGATAAAGGAATTACTTTAACCATCTCAGCCGATTTCACTGAAGGCATCACAAAGGGCGATACGGATACATACCGTTTCACACGCACACTACAATCACAGAATCTCACTACCGGCGCCACTGATGTCTCTGGGACTCTGGACGATGACTTGACGGGCAGTGCAACCCAAGAGGTAAAGCAAACCGTCACTACAAAGATAATTTACACGACGACCACTGGGGAACACCGAATAACGGCAATGTTAACGGTCAAGAACTTGACCACAGGCGGCCCACCAACTAGTCTTGCGGTCTTCACTTGCCTATATACTGTAAAGTAGGTAGACAAGCCAGGGACGCAGATGGGCTCATGATTCTTGCGCCCTCCGGGGCAAGCAACTTTTCCGGTGACCATACCTGGCTGGCCACACCCCTCTCCATTCGGAACACGGCCGTTAAGCATCCAGGGCCGATAGTAGTGCGAACAGCGCGAGAGTAGGTTATCGCCGGGATATTTTGAAAACCCCGCCTTGGGAAACCAGGGTGGGGTTTTTCTCCAGGGGCGCTGACGGGTGCTGACCCGTGCAACGGACCTCAGGACCTTGGGGACCTTGGTCCTGTTCCCGACTCCTAATTTCGCGGAAATGCCTGTGCAAAATGGACCGATGGTTGCAATCCAAAACAATCCAAAGCAATCCAAAGCGGCGTCGAGCCGCACTCCAAAATTACTTGACGGGAGTTTTTGCTTCCTTGGCCTTTTGCAGGGCTTGGCGGATCAGGTCGGCGACAAGGAGAGGCTGCCGGACCCCTTCCAGGACCACGGGCGGATAGGAGCGGTCGGCGCGGTGCAAGATTACCCTGCCGACACCGGCCAGTTGCTCGATTCCAGTTCGTTCCACGCCAACGTCCGCCACGTGCTCCAGCTTCACTTGCACTCGGTGCGGCTGAAGATATCCCCGCTCTTTGAATAAGCGCCGCGTGGTCAGCCGGTAGTTAAAGCCGAAAAAACGCAAGCCCCAGCGCGTGAACTGCCCTAGCCAGAGGGCCCCGGCCGCGCCCAAAAAAGTCAATTTCAAAAGGTCTGGCGCTAACAGGCCGCCGCGCACGAGGGCCCACGCCAGCCAGCCGATCAGTGCCGTTGGGACCGAGCAAGAAAAGAGAGCCAGTTGTGAGCGTTTGAAGAGCGCCGGG
>CAZFGM010000986.1:0-2259 GCA_964518515.1 uncultured Alcaligenaceae bacterium
CAACCCATCCAGCTGTTTGGTTGGTAGTGCGATCGGCGCGCGCGGGGAAACATTTCAAAAGCACGGCCGCTGCTGAGAGGGGCCGACGAAGATGCGCGCCAACCGCAGAGTAGACCGGGTTGTCCCGGTCCAGGCTTCGGTGGATCGCCAGTGAACGAAAATAGGTTCTGGTGCTTCGGGCCCCCTCCTGGCCTGATTCATAATAGGAGTTCGATTAAGAGTAAGAGGAGAAAACCATGCCCGGCACCTGGTCGCAAATCGTTCTCGCCGGGAAAACCGCGGACATTTACGACCGGCCCACCCCACGCTACGGCGTCCTTTTCCTGCACGGTATCGGCCTGGAAACCCTGGGCGCGGCCCCGGCTTTCGTTCGTCTCTTGGATGAACTGAACCTAGCTTGCGTCTGTCCCCATGGCCAGCGGTCCTGGTGGGGCGACCGCGTTTGCCCCGAATTCGATCGGCAATTGACTCCCGAACGGCACCTGCTCGAGCATGTCTTGCCGTTTTTTCACGAGCGCTGGCAGCTGGCGCCACGGGCCGTCGGCCTCTTGGGCATCAGCATGGGCGGCCAGGGAGCCCTGCGGCTGGCCTTCAAGTACCCGCACCTATTTCCCGCTGTCGCCGCCATTTCCCCGGCCCTGGATTATCACGAGCTCCACGGCCAGGGAACTACCCTGGACGACATGTACGACAGCAAGGAACAGTGCCGGCAAGATACCGCCCTCATGCACGTTCCGCCGGTCAACTATCCGCCGCACATTTTTTTCTGCATTGATCCTGACGACGTGGCCTGGTATCGCGGCAACGACCGCCTGCACGAAAAACTCAATGCCCTGGGCATTGGGCACACCTGCGACCTGACGACCCAGGCCGGCGGGCACTCCTGGGACTACTTTAACCACATGGCGGAACCCGCGGTGCGCTTTCTGTACAACGGGCTCCAGCAGGAAAGCCGGCGCTTGCTGTAGCCAACGGCGGCTTTCTGTCCTTCTCCTTCTCTTTCTCTTTCTCGTTTTTGGTCAAGCCGGACAAAGAGAAGGAGAAGGAGCAATGCGGCCTCATTTGAGGCGTTAAAAGTAGGAGGGTTCTGCGAATCCGATCTGCGAGTCAGCGGGGGATCGGTTGCTTCCTGTTTGAATTGAAGGGCCGACCCCCGCCCGATGTGTTTTTGTTCAGACTAACCTGGCGGTGTGAAGTGTTAAGACTTTGACCCCCCACTTTTTACCTTTCCATATTCCTTGAAAGACTTTACGACGACACCCAAAAATGGCAGAGTTTTAAGACTTTGACACAGTCTGCCAGAACCCTAAGAGAAAGAGAAGGAGAATGATTTAGATCCAAGGGGACCGCGGTGAAAGTATCCCTCATGATCACCTGCCTGGGCGACGCCCTCTTCCCGGAAGTGGGCGTGGCCACCGTGAAGCTGCTGCGGCGGCTCGGCGTTGCGGTTGATTTTCCCCCGGCCCAGACGTGCTGCGGCCAACCCCACTTCAACAGCGGTTACCAGGACCTGGCACGCGACCTGGCCCGCCACACCATCAGCGCCTTCGCCAACGGTCAGAAGATTGTCACGCCGTCGGGCTCCTGCGCCGCCATGGTCAAGCTCGAATACCCGGAACTTTTCCACGACGACCTGGTCTGGCACGGCCGCGCCGAGGAATTGGCCCACCGGACCTACGAGTTGTCCGATTTCCTGATCAACGTCCTGGGAGTGGAAGACGTCGGCGCCCGCTTCGACGGCAAAGCCACGTATCACATGGCTTGCCACCTGCGCGGCCTGGGGCTCTCCTCCGAGCCGGAACGTCTATTGCGGAAAGTCAAAGGACTGGAATACCTCCCCCTGGAGCGCAACGACGAATGCTGCGGTTTCGGCGGCTCCTTCGCCGTCCGCTACCCCCAGATCAGCGGCGCCATGGTGCAAGACAAGGCCGACTTCATCGAAAAAACCGGCGCCGACGTGGTCGTGGCCACCGACGCCGGCTGCCTCATGAACATCGGCGGCTGCCTGCGTCGGCGGCAATCCCGCGTGCGGACGATGCACCTGGCGGAGATGTTGGTGATGATCTGATCAAATAATGCCCGTTTCCATGGCGGAGAACTGGCTTGCCATCAGTCAGGAAACGCCCGAAACCGCGCCGATGAAGAACGGGAAATCGTTGTTTTCGTATAGGCGGCGAGCGGGGGAAGCCTGTTCACCAAACGCGCGTTTCACATCCTCTTGATTGAGCACCGTCAGTGCCCAGATGCCTATGGGCAAGC
>CAZFGM010000987.1:0-2258 GCA_964518515.1 uncultured Alcaligenaceae bacterium
CTGATGGAAAGGCGGCGGCGGGCCTGGCACAGCTTGTGCCGCGTGCTGGTCGCCGTCAATGAGTTTATTTTCGTGGAGTAAGCCGAGTAAGCCTCGCCGGGCGCGGAACCGCAGGGCATTAATATTTGCACTTCACCGCCAGATTAATACTTCGCGCGGATTGATTGGTACTTGAAAGGCGGCTTCGAGTTCATCGCGTTTGGCCTCCTTAAGCCGCTTAATCGCCTGAGCCACTTCCTGCCGTTGGGTTCCGTTGACTACTTCGAAAGTTCCTGCATCGACAGCAATCAGCCCGACCTCGCCCACCGCTCCATAGCCTGGACTCGTCAACACAACTGGGATGATCCAAAGTTCTCCGCTGGCGCCGACTAATCGCTGGGGCGTCCCGCCCAGGCAGCCGAACGGGTAGTGGCGGACGATGTATCCGTTAGCGGCTTCAAGCGCCGCCTCTTTTTCACGATGTGCAGTCCGCGGCCGCACTGTCGCTTTGAGCTTTTTTTGTTTCTGCATTTTTTCCTACTTTCGAGATGCTCCCAAAATAGATGATATCGCCGTTTTTAAAAAACCGCGATGGTGGACCGCTTCCACCGGATCATGATGCGCACCATCCGCCAGTTGCAAAACCTCCGCCGCAATCCGCCGGTTGTCATGGTGCAGAACGCCGGCCAGGTGAACGTCACGACGTAAGCCAACGGGCAATTACCTTAAGAGCGCCGTCTATTGCCGTGATCGCTCCTGCGAGAAAAACAATGCCGACAATGACGGCCACAATTGTCGCCGTAATCCTATGCTGGCGAAAGGTGAGTTTTATGGATTCAAAATAATCCACGGCTTTTGCCTTTGAATGCTCACGGGCAAAATCGACTGCCTTGCCCGTGATGATGAAGTCGATCCGGTCGGAATGCTTATGCAAGTCTTTGACAACTCCACGGTGTTCCATCATGTTGAACAAGGCCACGAACTCGACGTGATCCAGAGTTTTTCCTTCAATCGGAAAAGTGCTCGCCGTAACAGACTTATGGTCAGTGTTGGTTTCCAAGAACTTCTTTGCCAACACTTGAACAAGCCCTGTCTCACTGTCTGACCAATTCTCCATTGCTTTAGCTCCTTGACTGGATTCGCCTGCCCGACAACCGCGAGAAGCACGCGCAGGCTGTCGAGCGGGCCGAGCCGGTTAATAACTCCGGCTGTCCAGCTGCCTCGATTATACCCGATTCGCTTCGGCGCCGGGGCCTCGGCCGGTTCTTTCTGCGGGCGACCCGTACCTGCGGGCAACACCAGCCGGAGGGAACGGGGCATTACTTCTTCTCCGCACCCACCGGGACTCGGGCGAGGCGTAGACCCATGTTCGGTCGCCGAGATGACGGGGGACAGCGTCGCGGTTCGCGGTTCGGCAGCCCGCGGAATCGCCGGGGTCCCAACCGCCCCCCCTGGTCCGACGTGCAGGCCCTCCCGGTTTGTTGGGGTCTTCAGCTTTATCCTGGCACCACTCCCACACGTTCCCGTGCATGTCGTGGAGACCCAACTGGTTCGGTTGATAGGAACCTACCTTGCAAGGCCCACTGGAGACGTTGTTGAAGTTCGCCTGTCCCGGAAGCAGCGCGTTCGTCGGCTTGGCAAGGTAGTAGTGAAAGGCGCTCGTCTGGTTGTCACTGAGGGGCCCGCCTCGGCAGGCGTACTCCCACTCCGTCTCCGTCGGCAGGCGGTAGACCCATCCGCTTTCCTTTGCCCGCTTGTTCAACTCCGCCAGGAACAGCTGCGCGTCGTCCCACGATACGTTCTCGACCGGGAACCGCTTCAGTTCCTCATCCGAAACGCCCTGGACCGCATCCTTACCCGGACCAGTGCGCGAGACCCAGCTTGGGTTGCTCCCCATGACGTTCTGCCATTCCTCCTGCGTGACCTCGTATTGGCCCAGGTAGAAGTCATGCCGGATCGTCACCTCCCGCAATGCTACTGGACTGAAGAATCTGCGCCAAACAAGAAATGCTGCTCGGCGGCAAGTAGGCAAGTAGCAAGTGGGATGCGATGGCGGGAGACCCGCGCAAGGAGTCCGACGAGGCTGCGAACCCCCAAGCGATTATTGTTTTCGCCCAGCTTGCACCCCAAATCGCAGAATCGGATCGTCGATGGATCGCTGCCATGCGGTCAAGCGCTGTTGCAACTGATCGCGGATTTCCCGATGGGCGGGCAGGTTATACAAGTTCTTGGTTTCGCCCGGGTCATTTTCCAGGTCGTACAGCTCGTCCAGGCCGTTG
>CAZFGM010000988.1:0-2258 GCA_964518515.1 uncultured Alcaligenaceae bacterium
GCCGATCATCAATCGAAGAGCGTGTGACGATGATCGCGCCGGTGGATCGGGAGGTTTCACCGGCGTCGGCGCGGCGCCCGGAAGCAGCGTTGCACAGCTGGGACAGGCTCCTTGGCGAGCTTCCTCTTCGGTCATCGGCAATTTACAATGCAAGCAACGAATGATCGCCACGGTCAACTCCTGAAGCGGTGAATCAGGAAACCTATTTCTCCTCAAGCTCCACCCCCAGTTTCCTGGCACGTTTCCGTGCCTTTTCCGCTAGGTCCTTCCTCCCAGCCCGGTCGTAATAGCTGGCCAAAGCCATCTGGAAGTTCGCCTCATCTGGGGACAGGTCAGCCAGCCGTTCGTACAAACGAAGAGCCTCGTCGTAAACCCCGTGGGCCTCGTAGGAGACGGCGGCCAGGAGGAGGTCGGCGGGGGCCTTGCTCTCCAACAGCGGCTTCAGATTGAACATCAGGGTGATTTCGTACTTGGTCAGGACGAGGAATTTGCTGTCAACAATCGGGTCGGCACTGGCGTCCTGGCCCTTCAATGGGGTTACACGCCAGCGATATTTCAGACCGAATTTCAGGGGCTTTTCCTTTTTCGGATAGGTCAGACGCGTTTCCTTGACGGTGGCCTTCCACAACAGGCGTTGGTCTTTGCCCTCGGCGCCGCTGAAGAGCTGCACGAGATAGGCGCCGGCCTTGGCATCGAGCCAGGTGAGGGTCGGTCGGTTTGGATGGTGGCGCCAAAGAGCGGGGTGACGACCTGCGGTTTGGGCGGGGGATCGCCGCGGAGAACGCCGACGGCGCCGCGGCTGCTGTTGGCCAGGTCGCGCAGGCTTTCGAGGTTGGCCGGTGGTAGTTTGGCAGTTTTCAGGCGCTCGATGGCATCGGGCGGGGTGCAGCCCTTGGGGCCGACGGTGACCTGGGCTTTCGGCTTGAGGCGTTCGCGCTGGCCGTCAGCCAAAAAGATGAAGGTTGCCTCACCATCAGCCGGCGTGCCGAGATGATCATCCGGTTGCAGGAGGGTCATGGCCCCGAACCGGCGGGGGGGATGCTTGCCGCGCTGGAGCGTGACGTTTCCTTTCGTGGTCAAAACCATAGCCACGGGCCCCGGCACCGACGAATGGCCGTTCGGGAGCACAATCACGCTCACAAAGACAAGTTGGAACATGAGCATTACCAGTGGACTTTTCCGCTCATCATAAGCCGGCAGTTGGCAGATAGCCAGGAAAACTGGAACAAGCGTGTCAATCGTGCGCGTTCCCGACGAGGGGAGGGTTTCCCGGGGCCAAGGTCGTTTTATGAAAGAGAACCGGAGAAACCGGCCTCACCGGCGCCGACGGGTGAAGGGAAGCAGCCCCTTTAGGGCTTTTCGTTCTGCTGCTCAATTTCTGAGATCAGCTTCTCGAGAGTAATCGCGGTCCCCGGGGGAATCGTGACGAACGGCGGGGGAATCAGGAGAGAGCCGGCGTACTTGTCGCCAGTGTCACGTCACGGCGAGCCGTTTCATCTGCTTTCCTCCACTTGTCGATCGCGGGCCGTTGGTTTTTCACGAGGGCCAGCTAAGTGAATTGTTGGTTCTGCTGTAAAAAAGACGTGAAGCAAGTGAAGCAAGGAATTGTGCGTGCAGTGTTTCATAACTCCTTTTATGATACACTGGTTTCGGCTCGTCTTTTCTTCCCTTTTCATGCCCCATCCCCGATCCGTGGCCCTGCGTAGTTTTGCCCAGACCCTTGTCGCGTCGGCCGCTCCCCTCCTCCCTTCGCTCTTCCTTGACGCTGGCCAAGATGTGTGGCGCCGTGTCCTGGAGTTCTTCGCCGCCGAGATTCGCAATCCCAATACGCGGGCGGCTTACGCCCAGGCCGCCAGGCAATTCTCGCGTTGGTGCCAAAAGCGCCAGATCACCCTGCACCAGGTCTCCCCTTTCCTCTTTGCCGCATACGTCGAGTACCTGGGCAAACGCATGGCCATCCCGAGCGTCAAGCAGCACCTGGCCGCCCTTCGCCGGCTCTTCGATTACCTGGTGACCGGCCAGGCCATCCCGAATAACCCGACCCTTTCCGTTCGCGGTCCGCGGTACAAGGTGACCAAGGGCCTCACGCCGGTGCTGTCTATCGAGGAAACCCAGCAGCTTTTTGCGTCCATGGATCCCTCGAGCCTGCAAGGGCTCCGCGACCGGGCGATCCTCGCGGTCATGGTCTTTGGTTTCGCGCGGGTCGGCGCGGTCGCCGCCATGAACGTCGAGAACGTTTTTCGTCAGCGCGGCCGCAC
>CAZFGM010000989.1:0-2256 GCA_964518515.1 uncultured Alcaligenaceae bacterium
CGCCCACCGTTCGTGTCAGCCTGAGCGACCTCTTGCCGCTCATCGCCATCGCCAAACGCAACAATTACCTGTGGCTGCAAGATTTCTTGGAAGACGAAGTGTGCATCACGCCCGATCTGTACGAAGTGCTTCGCGCATTCCGCCATGTCCGGCGGCCGTCGGCGTAGAACCGAATCGTATCCTGTTCCATGACCTTCAAACAGTTGACACTTTTTTCTTTCCGATCAGGATGCATGGACTTGGTAGCGGCTGGGAGGGGCCAAGAGAAGAATTTCATCACGGCGCCGGCTGAGAATAACGTCAAAGTGATCTAGCACATCGCGGCCAAGAATGCTGAGGTCGGTGGCCGTTGGATCCGTGAAGGCGGCAAATTGCCTTGCACGGTCGCTATGGCACCGTCCTCGCGAGGCAACTTTGACGCGCCCGACAAAAGTCGTTTTTGGGGAAACGACCCTCAAAAAACACGGGGATTTTGAGCCCGAATTCTTGAAAAACCGACTTTTGTCGGGCGCGTCAACTTTAAGACTGCTTGAACCTCGACGAATGTTTGCCGCCCACCAATCCCGGCGAGGGACAACCCTAATGGCGCCATGGAAGTGGCTCCACCAATTTGATTCAAAAGCGATGTGCTGAAAACCGACCGATCAGCGCCAGGGTCGATGAGAAACCTATCGTCCACCGTTCCAGCCAGGCCGCTTACGGCAATGAGGAGCACGGGGCGAATCACTCCGTCATCGCACATGTGCCAGATACCTGCGATACGCATAGATCCGTGGTCCTTGCTCTGGGCGGACATACTGTACGATGGCTCCATCGTCCTCCGGATGGGCGGCTTTGGCCCACAGCCAAGCGTCTGCCGCGGACTGGGCGACATGCCCCTGCTGTCCGGCGACAGCAACGAACCGGCCACGGGCCTGCGGCAGCAAATCCCCCCAATGCTTTTCTAACCATGGGGGGGCCGCCGCAGCATTCGACGTGGGATCCCAAGCCGAATGCTCCGGAGAACGTGCGCGGCGCCTTCGGGCCGATCGCGACCGCCGTGCCGGGAATCCACATTGGCGAATTGCTGCCGCGGCTGGCCCGCTGGACGGACCGGCTGGCCATCCTCCGCGCCATGTCCACCGGCGATAACGCCCATTCGTCGAGCGGCTATTACATGATGACCGGCCGGCCGCACCAGCCGATGAACTTCGAGAACGCCAATCCGGGCCCGCCCAACGACTGGCCGACCTTGGGGGCGCTGGTGCAGGCTTGCCGACATCCTCCCGGACCCCGCAGGCTCGAAGACTCGCCTGCGGGCTTGGCAGGAAGGGGATTATTGCCGCCGGCGGTTCGCTTGCCGCACCGCATTTTCAACACCGACGGCTCGGTCTGGCCGGGGCAGGACTCGGGTTTTTTAGGCCGGCCTGCCGATCCATGGCTGTTCACGTGCCAGCCCGGGGCGACGCCGTTCCGCATTCCGGAATTCTCCCTCGATGCCGACGTGCCGGGGCCGCGCCTCGGCGTTCGGCAAACGCTGGTCGAGCGCCTGGACGGGGTGCTGGCGGCTGCTGATCGGACGGGCACGCTGGCGACCTTCGGCCAGCACCAGCAGCGGGCCTTCGCCATCCTGCGCTCGGCACACAGCGGCGGCGCCGTGCAACTCGAGCGCGAGCCGGCAACCATGCGCGACCGCTACGGGCGCAGCCCGTTCGGCCAGAGCGTGCTCCTGGCCCGGCGGCTGGTGGAAGCGGGCGTCGGGTTGGTCCAGGTCAACTGGTATCGCGGGCCCGACGAGCCGTCGGACAATCCGTGCTGGGATTCGCACACGCAGGAGACCGAGCGGCTGCGGCGGGTGCTGGTGCCGCCGATGGATCAGGCCTTCGCCGCCTTATTGGACGACCTGAGCCAGCGCGGCATGTTGGAGGAGACGCTGGTGGTGTGCATGGCGGAATTCGGCCGCACCCCGCGCTTCAACAATCGCGGCGGCCGCGATCACTGGGGGCCGGTCTTCTCCGTGGCCCTTGCCGGCGGCGGCATCCGCGGCGGCATTGTCCACGGCGCCTCCGACGCCATCGGCGCCCAACCGGTTACGGGCCGCGTCCAGCCCCAGGATTTGACCGCCACCCTCCTGCATTGTCTCGGCATCCATCCCGACAACGAAATCCGCGACCGCCTGGGCCGGCCCATCGCCGCCTGCACCGGCGAGGTCATCCGCCAGATTCTGTAAGACTTCCCGGATTATTCACCCCTCCACAACAACGCCCCGTACTGAAC
>CAZFGM010000990.1:0-2246 GCA_964518515.1 uncultured Alcaligenaceae bacterium
GGAATGTACAACCCGTATGGTGGCTACAACGGCTACGGATACCAAGGATACAACTATAGGTCTGGGGGGTACGGTTCCCAGGGATTGAATTACGGTGCAGGTTACTCCTCCTATCCTTCAGGAAGTTACGGAAGCTCCTCTCCGAGTTATCCGACCACTCCGCAACCTAAATCCGCCGCCAAGGAAGCAACCAAGGAACTGACCGCCCTGGGATTACCCAGTGAAGGCGGCCGGCTGAACTGGCCGCTCGGATTACGCATTTTGCCCCCCGCGGAAAAGACCCAGGCTCTCCGCCAACAACTCGACGCCCTGGTTCTTCTTTTAGGGCAACAGTCCGGCAGCGACGCAAAAGTGCATCAGGACCTTGTCCAGCCAGCCCGGACCGCCGTGGCAGAACTGCAGGCTTTGTTGCGGCCGCACCAACGAACCATGGCCGAGACCACCTTTCAGGATGCCCAACGCTTTTTGACCACCCTGAAACAGGTCGTGAATAAGTGGCGGTAGCCGGTCCCGGTCTTTCTCCAGCCTGGATTGCGCACGACGAACCATCCAGGCTGCGTGTCCCTTCCCTGGAATCATTGAAATAGAAAGGCTCTCTATGAATACCATCTCACTTCGTTTCCGGTGCCCGCATTGCCGGGCGCGCATCAAAGCACCCCTTCCGCTGAGCGGGCGAATCCGCGCCTGTCCCGGATGCCGCCACTCGTTGGTGGTTCCAGCCCTTCTCAAGGATGCTGGGCCGATCCTGGTACTACTGGAGCAAAAAGATCGGTACGCCTTGGATGTCATTAACGAACCGGCGCGGAACCCGTTCGGGCGACCCGAATTATTCCGCTCGAGTCAAAGCGCGTAGTCGGTGATTGCACGCAAAATACCAGTGCGCTTTTTTCTGCAAGCCGTGTAAGATTTCGGCCCCTTCACCGACGAACTCACAGAGAGCAGAAAAGCAAAGGAAATCAAGGGAAGATAGGCAAATCGCTTGGAAAGGAGGCTCAAGGTGTACGTGCGAGTTGTAGCCTTTGGGATATTGGGGGTGTTGGCCGGTGGGTGCTTCCCACCTTCCGGCGATACCAACCCGTCATCCGGGGTGTCAACCACTGATCCTTTGAAATCGTCGCCGGAGCCAGCCCAAGCCCAAAAAGCTCCCAAGACGAAACAGGTCACCATTGCCGTCAGCGGTTTTACCTGACCCGTCGGTTGAACGGCAAGAGTGCAGAAAGCGCTCATGTCCTTACCGTGGGTAAGGCAGGTTCAAGTGAGTTTTGCAAAGCAACAGGCCATCGTGACCGCCGAGACCGACAGGTTCGACGAGAAGGCCCTTCTCAAGGCCCTCCAAAAAGCTGGGTATGGCGGCAAGGTATTGAAATAGCGTTTCCGAAGACGGCCCCAATTACGAAAGGAGTCACGAGCATGTTGGTCCTCAGCCGTAAAAAAGGGGAGAGGATTTGCATTGGCGAGGAAATCGTGGTTACGGTGCTTGACCTGCACAAGAGCCAGGTGCGGTTGGGGATTGAGGCCCCGAAAGACGTGGACGTTTTTCGAGCGGAGCTAACCAGCCGCTGGGAGAACCTGGTTCATTCCGAAACAGAATAGCCGAGCAGAGGAGGAAAGCAATGCCACCGACAACTGAGGGCAAGAGCCGGCGGGAGTTGGGGTGCTCAAGGGAAACCGGAAAGCCCTGCTGTGCCCGGCCAGACCTTTCGGACATCCTGGTAGGGGCAAACACAACCGCTATGGTTGAAGCCTGCCCTGCCTGTTCGACCAACGCCCGCAAGGTAGCCCCCCTCACGGTGCGTGCCCTCGTCAAACCGGAATTGGCGGACACGGTGGGGAACGCGACCTACCGTTTCTGCCAGTCACCGACCTGCGATGTGGTGTACTTCAGCGAGACGCAACCGGACCACCGGTTTCTGCGTTCCGACCTTCGAGTGCGTGTGGGGCAGAAAGCGACCGAGCCGCCCATTCAGGTCTGTTACTGCTTTGACTGGACCACCGACGACATCGAACGGGAACTTCGTCTAACAGGCACCACGACGATTTCCGACCGCATCAAGGAGAAAGTTCAGCAAGGGTTCTGTCATTGCGAAACGATGAACCCGCAAGGCAGTTGCTGCCTTGGGAATGTGAACAGAGCCGTCAAGGAGATCAAGCGAGCGCTGACTAACCCATCGTAGTTTCAACAGGGCGTGTCTCTGAAGAAAGAAGGATCATCATGGCAGCCACAAGGGAACCAACGAGGATGGGAG
>CAZFGM010000991.1:0-2245 GCA_964518515.1 uncultured Alcaligenaceae bacterium
CTTGGCCGCGTGAAGCTCTTTGTAGAACGCTTTTTGCAGCGCTCCCAATCCCGTGGGAGGGCGATCTAGGGAAACGGCATTGAGGTAACCAATGATTGTCACGCTCTCTTTGTAGGCTTCCATGTCCCACAGCTTGACCGTCTTGTCATGGCTTGGCAACGCCAGGCTCACTACTTTCCTGTCGGCCGTCTTTTTGGCCTGCCGCTCCTGGATGAACAGGTCGATGAGCTTCTGGCGTCTGCCGGCGTCCTTGCTGGCGACGAAGAAGTGAACCTCCGCCGGCGTGGGGTCGGTGCCGCGCAGATCCTTGCTGATGCGGCGGATGAAGTCCGCGTCGCACTGAACCCGGCGCGGGAGTCCCAGCCGCGCTCGATTCGCGACGGACGGAAGGCACCTGTTGATCGAAAACAGCAACGATGGCGATGACGCTCATCGTGCCCACGATCTCGCAGCAGTTCCGGGTGGCGCTTGCGCCCGGTCAACGCGAAGTCGAGCCGGAGCCGGACATCATGATCCCGCCCAAGGCAGCATTGCGGATGACCGTGAGTAAACGTGCGGCCTGGGCCAATCGAAGTGTCACGAACTCGTAACGACCATCGGAACACTGCTTCCCGCCCAGACTCCCCATGCAGATAATAACTAATGGGCCGTATTCGAGACCGGGGATGGAGGTTACCAATGACGAAATTCCGACTTTGGCAAGCGTTAATCACCATCGGGCTGATGGGTGCCCATCCGGCATGGGCCGGCGGGGAACAGCCCCGTGTCACGGCCAAGAAAGTGAATGCCGCCCGCGAAAAAGGGCTCGATTGGCTCACCAAGAACCAGGCGACCGACGGAAGCTGGGGCAAGGTCCACTCGATTGCCGTCACGAGCTTCGGTTGCCTGGCTTACCTGTCGGCCTCCGACGAGCCATTTATCGGCGAGCGGGGCAAGGCCCTGGTCACGGGTTTGCGCTTTCTCTTGGCTCAACAAAAAGACGGCATGTTCGCCGACCAGAAAGACGACCGGAGCCGGTGGGTCTATGGACAGGGCTTCGGCACCCTGGCCCTGTCCGAGACCTATGGCCGGTCGCTCTTTTGCAAAACCAAGCCGGATATGGATATCAAGAAAACCCGCGCCGTCGTGGCCCAGGCGGTCAAGGTCATCGGGAAAAACCAGTCCACTTCCGGCGGCTGGTGGTATGAAGCGGGCTTTCCGCAACTGCACGAAGGCTCGACCACCGTTTGCGTGGTTCAGGCCATCGTCTCCGCCGCCAATCATGGGATCGACATGGACCAGAAGGTGCTGGACAAAGGCTTCGAGTACCTCAAACAATGCCAGACCAAGGAAGGGGGTTTTAATTACATGCGGGGCGATGGCCAAAACATGAAAGAGGGTACGGCCGCTGGCATTGCCACCCTTGGCTTGATGAAGCAATTCGACACCCAAGTGATGGTCAAGGGCTATCAATTCCTCGTGAAGCTCAGTCCCGCCGCGATCAGCGCCGAGCGATTCCCCTATTACGGACATTTTTACGGGTGCATGGGCATGTACCTTCTGGGCCAGGAGTTCAAGGAGGACAAGGAATTTCGCGAAAAAACTGGCACTTACATCGCAGGCGTCCAAAAAGAACTGCTGGCATGGCAACAAGAGGATGATTCTTGGCCACTGAAAGGGTGGCTCAAAGACACCGGGACCGAAAACACCGGCTATTCGACCGCTTTCGCCACGCTGGCGCTGTTTGTGCCCGAAGGCCACCTGAGCATTTACCATCGCGCCCCTCCCAAGCTGCCCTCAGAAGCCAAGTCGGGGAAGTAGACCCGTTCTTGATCAAAGCCCGCACAACTGAATTGGCTTCCAAGATGCCGGTTTCCAAAACTCGAATCGGAACGCGATCTTTATGAAAGGGATGACCCTAATCACGGTGACGTTGGTATTGGTGCTCGTCGCGACTTGTTCACAAGATGGACGGGGCCAGGACGCTTCAGACTTCCACCTTGCCGTTGTGGCACGTGGGAGATCCCAGGTCGGCGAAAGGCTGGCTTCCGCGAGGACCTTGTGGCCTCAAAAGGCCGTCTGAATTATCAAACTAGCTCCCGCACAGGTGCGCGATCGTCCAGCAAATGCAGCGGCCGGCCGGTGCGGTCGGGGAACGTGGTGGCCGGGTCGATGCCAAGAACATGGTAGATCGTGGCGAGCACGTTCTGCACGCTGTAGCGACCGTCCCTGGCCCCCTCTCCCCGCGCGGTCGTGGCGCCGATCA
>CAZFGM010000992.1:0-2243 GCA_964518515.1 uncultured Alcaligenaceae bacterium
GTAAAGGAAGCATTAAGGCAGGGTGCCGACTAATTCTCGGACAGCCTCCTAGTTACAAAGAGAAAAATTTCCCATGTGGGTTCTAGTTGGTTAACCCAAGTTTAACACTTTCGGGGTCACGGACGTTGATATTTAAGGACTTACGTCTACGTTTTTCACTACAGACTACGGCTTTGCAACGCAATTGTAGGTCGGCCTTTCCAGGCCGACGTCCCTTGCCCAGATTCATTGAGCTTGGGCGGTTCAGGTCGGGCTGGAAAGCCCGACCTACTAATTCGTTGCAAAGCCACAGACTACAGACGGACGGGGTCGGTGCCCAGGTCCGGGGGCAAATATTTGGCCAGGATCGGCCAGTCCAGGGTTTGTAGGATCGCCTCTTGCTCAGCCGTGGGAATTGAGGAACGCTCGAAACGCAAACGTTCGCCATCCAAGGTCCGGAATGGTGCCGGGCAACCAGCGAAAGATGCCCAGTTCGCCGCCTGGCTCGACGAGGCGGTTGACGGCGATCAGGGCGGCGACTTTGTCTCTACATGCATGCGACTCTTGTTGTTAGGCTTTGTTAGCGCCACTACCCTCCTTGGCTTCACAGGTTCCCCACGGGATCTTTCCGGAATGGTGCGCGACGCCCAGGGTCCGGTGGCCAAGGCCCGCGTCCGGGTGCAAGGCGAAACCCCAGCCGTCCTAACCGATGACCGGGGCCGGTTTCAACTGCCCTTTCCGAAGAGCAAAGCCAGCCGCGTTACCGCCTGGAAAGAAGGCTACGCCATCGGTTTTGCCCCTTTCGATAAGCTTCACCTCCCGATTCCCTTGACTCGACTGCCGGTCAAGGACAACGAAGACTATGTTTGGATCGACCCGGACCCGCATCCGCACCACAAGGACAACTGCGGCAACTGTCACGGCGAAATCCACCAGGAATGGTCCCGGAGCGCCCACGGCCACGCCGCCAGCAATCGCCGCTTCCGAAATCTATTTGACGGCACCGACTGGCACGGAAAACCCAGCCGCGCCTGGAGCCTCAAGGACGAACATCCCCTGGGAACCGGCGTGTGCGCTTCGTGCCACGCGCCGACCTATCAGGATCCAACGCTGGCGTACGATCTGGCCAAAGTCAGCGGCGTGGCCGCCAAGGGGGTCCATTGCGATTATTGCCACAAGATTGTCGATGCTCCCACGGAAAAACTGGGCACCCGTTTCGGCCGCGACGGCTTGAAACTTCTGCGGCCGGCCAACGACCAGCAACTGTTCTTCGGCCCGCTCGACGATGCCGTCCGTCCCGGCGAGCTCTTCGCCTATTCTCCGCTGTACAAGGAAAGCCGCTATTGCGCTTCCTGCCATGAAGGAGTCGTGTTCGGCGTGCATGTCTACAGCACCTACAGTGAATGGCTGGAAAGCCCGGCCAAGGCCAAGGGCCAGCAGTGCCAGGATTGCCACATGACCCCCACGGGCAAGCTGACCAACATCGCCCCCGGTAAAGGCGGCATCGACCGCAATCCCAAGACCCTGGCCAGCCACGCCCTGCCCGGGGCCACCCCCGAGATGTTGCGCAAATGCCTGGAAGTGGCGGTGAAAAAAGGAAAAGTCCCCGGCCAGGTTGTGGTGGAGGTGCGCGCTCACGACGTCGGCCATCGCGTGCCCACCGGTTTCATCGACCGACACTTGATCCTGGTGGTCCAGGCCCAGGATCCGCGGGGGAAAACCTTACCTCCACAGGCGGGCCCAACATTGCCGCCGGCGGCGGGCAAGGAATTCGCCGGCCTGGCAGGTGTCCTGTTCGCCAAGGAATTGAAATCTCCCCAGGGACAACTCCTGCCCTTCTGGCTCGGCCATCGCGCCGCGGGAAAACTTCACGATAACCGGCTGATCCCCGGCCGGCCGGAGCGTCGGGAATTTTCTTTCGGCAACACCGCGGACAAGGTCCGCGTCCGCTTGATTTACCGCCGTTTCTGGCCCGAAGTGGCCGAGGCCAAGAACTGGCCGGATGCCGATATCCTCGTAGTCGATCGCGCGGTGAAACTGCCGAGAAGGTAAAAATCGAAATCCGAATATCGAAATTGAAACAAATCGAGACTGTAGCAAATAATTCGGGAATGGGCTTTGTTGTGGTTCTGTTTTCAGCCCCGTTCACGGGGCTTGCTGCGAAGCGGTGTAGGCCCGCCCCTTGGGGCGGGTGTGGGAAACTCCCCCATCTTGGTTTTCCAACCCCGTTCACGGGGTTTCTCGCCGTTCGGCTTCAGCCGTGG
>CAZFGM010000993.1:0-2239 GCA_964518515.1 uncultured Alcaligenaceae bacterium
GCTACGTGATCATGCCGGCCTTTCCAGGCTACAGCCAGGGCCTGCGTCGCGCCGGACCGTACGGCGGCTACCTGGGCAACCAATACAACCCGCTGTTCAGCGCCTGCGAGCCCCGCTTCGACCGGCCGGTCGATCCGGACAAGACCGCCTACGAGCCGATCACGCCGTGGGGCGAGCCGCTGTTCCCCTCGCTGGGCGCCGCCGCCGAACTCACCGTGGATCGGCTGGACCGGCGGCGCTCATTGCTGGAGCAAGTGGACGCCCAGCTGACCCGCCTGGAAGGCAGCCGCGCCCTCGGCCACATGAGCCACTGCCAGCGCCAGGCTCTGGACCTGCTCAGCTCAACCCGGACGCGCCAGGCCTTCGACCTGTCGCGCGAGCCGCTGTCCGTGCGCGAGCGATACGGCCGGGACCTCTACGGCTCGAGCGTCCTCATGGCGCGGCGCCTGGTCGAGGCCGGTTCCACCTTTATCGTCGTCAACACCGAATCCCGCGGGGGCGGCCACTGGGATACGCACGAAAAAAACTTCACCATGCTCAAGGACTATCTGTTGCCGTTGCTCGATCGGATATTGCCGGCCTTGATCGAGGACCTGGCCGACCGGGGTTTGCTCGACACGACCGTGGTGGCCGTCCTGGGCGACATGGGCCGGACCCCCAAGATCAACGCCAAGGCCGGACGCGACCACTGGCCGCAGTGCGGCTTCTGTCTGTTGGCCGGCGGCGGCGTCAAGTCGGGGTTTGTCTTCGGCGCGACCGACCGGCAGGCGGCTTACCCCGTCAATAATCCCGTCTCCCCCGGCGATATCTGCGCCACCCTCTACGAGCTGTTGGGCATTGACCCCGCCGCGAATGTGCCGGACCAACTCGCCCGGCCGATTCCCATCTGCCACGGCGGCGAACCGATCCGCGCCGTGATCGCGTGAAAGATAACCTGCCAACGCCACGAAGCAGAGAAAAACGTAGCGGACATTCACCTGGCAAAGTCGCCCTGAAGTTTCTTTCCCTACAATGAGCGGAGTGCCATGGGGCCATCCCACCCGCCCGCCGGCATGAGGAAAGGATGGCGGAGGGAACAAAGAAGATCGAGGATGGAGGATGATGGCACTCTTATCCCAAACCGAGCCGGGCCGCCTGGAGCAGTTTGGCCAATTCCTGCAAGGCTACTGGCCGATCCTGGCGCCGGTGGTGCTTGGCGCGGCCGGAATCTATTTCCTGCTGCCGCAACCGGGCCGGTCCCGCCCTTTGTGGGGCGCCCTGGCCGGCGGTCTGGCTCTGCTCGCCGCGGGGATTCTTGTGGTTCGAGCCGACATGGTGCTGCCGGAAACGATTCTCTTTTACGCTTTTTCCGGTATCGCCATTGCCGGCGGTTGTCTGCTCATCACACAAAAGAACCCGGTGCATGCCGCCCTGTCGTTCGCCCTGGTCATTCTCAGCACATGCGGGTTGTTTTTACTGCAAGGCGCGCCGTTCTTGATGGCGGCGACCATTATCGTATATGCCGGGGCGATCATCGTCACCTTTCTGTTCGTCATCATGCTGGCCCAACAAGCGGGCTTGTCGAGCGCGGATCAGCGCTCGCGCGAGCCGTTTTTGGCCACGCTGGCGGGGTTTGTCCTTTTAGGAGCGCTCTTGGTGGTGTTGCAGCGCACCTATGACACTTCCCGGCTGGACCCTATCCTGGAAAAGCTGGGACGCGCTTCGCGGGCGGCGTCGGTGGAAGAGGTGCGGCACATTCTGGGGGATTTCAAGAAGTTCATCACCGAGGAAGTGAGCCAGGTGGTGGCCGATCCGAAAGATTTCGACAGCAAGGACGTTCTGGTGAAGGCACGCCAGGAATTGTGGAACGCCCTGACCAACGTCGAGCTTTTCTGGAGGAAGCCCGACCGCCTGAAGACCGAGCTGACCCGGGCCCATCGCGCCGGCCTACAAATTCGCTATACCCAGGGGACGCCGCTGCCGCCGGCGGATTTGCCGCTGGCGAAAAACAGCGGCACCCCGGCCAATGCCCCGTTGCCCGATTTTTCCCGCAAGAACACGGAGCGCTTGCCGGCGCAAAACGTGGCCGGCCTGGGCCGGACCCTGTTCACCGAGTACCTCTTGCCCGTGGAGTTGGCGGGCATATTGCTCCTGGTGGCCTCGATCGGCGCCATCGCCATCGCCGGCCGGCGCGCGGAGGGCCTGCGATGAGCCCGATCACTCTCCACAACTACCTGATCGTCGGCGCCATCCTGTTCGC
>CAZFGM010000994.1:0-2231 GCA_964518515.1 uncultured Alcaligenaceae bacterium
TAGTGGCTGGCGTGGTAGTCGCAATGGATATAAATGCTGCCATCCTCGGCAAGCAACTCGTGAAGCAAGATTGCGGTCTCATAGAACCACTGTAAATACGAATCGAGTCCGCGGCCCCACGTATCGCGGTAGGCTTTCTGCTCGATGATGCTGGGCTGCTTGGTGAAGGCGAGGGCGTCGCCGCCATTGTCGTCGGCGTCGGGTTCGGGAACGGCGGCGGTGTAGGAGAAGTCGGCGCCGGTGTCGAAGGGCGGATCGATGTAGATCAGGTTCACCTTGCCGGCGAACTCGGCGAGCAGCGAGGGCAGCACGTATTTCTTGTCGCCCCAGATGAGGCGGTTGCGCCAGGGCTGGTCGTCCATGGCGAGCTGAAAGAGCGTGTCGCGTTCCTGGGCTGACTCGTTGACGGTCTCGACGGTCTGAAAGGGCAGCGGCACGCGCAGCGGCGCCGCGCGCCGGCCCTGGGCGTCGTACTTGCCGTCCCAGATCAGCTCGGTTCGCGTGGGCATGGCCCCTCCAGGTGTCACCCGGATTGTATGAAACGCGAGCGGATCGGAAAACCAAAACAGCCCGCGCTGGCAACCGAGCTACCAACCGCCCGGAAAAATGGGATAATAGAACTCGTTGAAGCTGGTGAGGAGGGCAGCTGCTCTGGGTCGGGGTCCGTCACAAAACGGTCCAAACGGTGGCCACAAATGCCCGTCCCCAAATCCTGGCTCCAAGCGACCGGGCTGTGTGGAGTTTTGAGATTCTGGCCCATGTGTTCGATTACAAGCTTCACTACCATAGTGAGGCATGATGGCAAGGGGATGCAATGGGGAAGCGCAGAATCGATTGGTGCAAGACCGGCTTTGCCCCGCAAAGGACTTTGGGTAGGATAGCGAATCGGAATCCTACCCTGTTAAAGGGCGATAGTTCAAGGATTATCCTCCCATCGTCTCTTTCAGGGCCTGGACCTGATCGGCCAAACCGGCTAACGCCCCCTGCACGGCCGTCAGCTGTTCCCGCAGAGCGGCGATTTCCGCGCGGACTTGGGCCAATTCCCCGATTTCCTCGGAAGAGCCCGCCGGTTCGTCTGCCGTTTCGGGGGCGGGTTCCGGCCGGGGCGCGGCGCGCAGTTTTTCCAGGTCCTTGGCGGCATGAAAACCGTGCGTGAGGGTCGTGCCGCGGCGTCCCTCCGGCCCGAGAAAGACAATCAGGCCGCGCTCTTTCAACGGCCCGAGCACCTGGCGCAGCGTGTCCAGATCGTCGATGGCCTCCATGCGGCTGGCGCGCAGGCGTAATTCCCCTTCCGTTGGCGGGCCGCGCAAGAGCAGCTCCGCCAGGATGGCCAGCTCCACCTTGTTGACGTTCCAAACTTCGTACAGATGATGCCGCCAGCGCTCGACGCGGCCGCCGGTCACGCGGCTGACCAGCCCCGCCGGCTGCAATTTCTCCAGCGTTTCTTCCGCTTGGGCCGCCGTCACGTGCAGGACCGGATCGCGGTTGGATTTCTGGTTGCAACCGGTGACCAGACTGTTGAGGCTCAACGGATAAATATCCGGGGTGGTTTTCGCTTTCTCGACCAGAACGCCCAGAACGCGGCGTTCCATGGTATTCAGCACAGGCCAAGACGGCGTGGACATCGTTCCTCCTGAGAGTAATGAAGGAAAAACCGTGGCAGCATCCTAAAGGAGGGTGCGCGACTTTGCAACAGGCGAGCAGCGCTTCTGCAACCTTGGTATCCGACTGGGCTCCTCGTAGTTGACATGGCCGGCTTGGCTCGGGACAATGCTAGACACCTTGATTTACGGAGGCCCCTCCGTGTCTTTCCATTGTCCCTTTTGCCGGAATGTCATCCCGCCGGAAACCGTGACCAGCGGGGCCCAGATTGTCTGCCCGGCGTGTGGCTCGAGCTTCACCCTGACGGAATCCACCTGTAGTTGGAGCCTGCAAGCGGGTCCACGCAAGCTCGGCAAGTTCGAGGTGCTCGAACCGGTGGGCAGCGGCGCTTTCGGCACGGTGTTCAAGGCCCGCGATCCGGAACTGGGCCGGACGGTGGCGATCAAAGTGCCAACCTGCCGGAAGCGGGACAAATGGACCGCTTCCTGCGTAAGCGCTGACCAAAAACGGCACGCCGTCCACCTGGCCCACTTCGTGAATGGACACGATGCCCGGATGGTGGAGCTGGGCGGCACTGCGGGCCTCGCGCAAGTCCTTTTTCCGTGGAACGAACTCAAGGGTCCTGTCCC
>CAZFGM010000995.1:0-2230 GCA_964518515.1 uncultured Alcaligenaceae bacterium
GGTGGCGGACGCGGAAATCCCGATCCAGCCCCGGGTCCTTGCCATCGCCCGTCCGTTGGTTGAGGATTTCGAACGGGTCATAGCCGCTGTCCCAGTAGGCCGCCCGGTGCGGCAGCATGCGGACCTGGGCGGGTTGTTCATCCAGGGGATACCCCAGGCACACGTAGAGCGGCAGGGGCGATCGCTGGGAACCCCGGACCCGAGCCGTCACCGAGCCGGTGGACGGGTGACTGGACCGTTGGAAAGCGTTGCCCGCGGGCGGGTGTCCGGTCAGGCACCAGTGCATGGCGTGCTGATGATCACTGTTGGTATGGTGGACGCTGCGCAGCAGGGTTGCCTTGTCCATGATCTGGGCATGGCGCGGCAGTGTTTCGCAGATGCGTATGCCTGGAACGTTGGTGGCAATGGCCCGGAACGGGCCGCGAAACTCGGCGGCCGCGGCCGGCTTCGGGTCGTACGTTTCGATGTGGCTGGCCGCTCCCCCTAACCAGATCTGGATGACGGCGGTGTCCTTTGGGGATCGACCCGCACGGGCCGCCGACGCGCGGCCGCGCAACAGGTCGGCAAGGCAAAAACCGGCCAGCGCCGGAATGCAACTCCGGAGAAACCCCCGCCGGTTCAAATACTGGTACTCCGTACAACTAACAGGCCCTGGCATGGTGTGCTCCTTCATTTATGGGGGGATTCCTATGATACCATTCTTGATCTCTCTTTGGAAGCGGGTAGTGCTTGATTTTTCTTGATTGCTTGATTATGGTTCACTTTCTCGGAGTTAACCACACGAGGCAGACTCTCCCCGCCAAGATGCAACCGAAGTAGACGCGCCCGTTCGGTCCGGCTACGCCGCTACAGCAGAGCGGCTGGATCGGCTTACCCTGGTGCTCCATGAGCCCAACCAAGGAAATGCGATCCGTCTTGGGTGAATAGGACCAGACCTCCCCGGGTGTGCCATGCGTCCAGAAGCCCGCCCAATAAAGGTTGCCGTCGCCAGCAAGAACGGGCTGATAGACCAGGTTTTGTCTGACCTGGCTTTTCGGGTCGAGGCCATAGCTCGGGCCAACAACCCGGACGGTCCCCTCAGGTCCCCGTTCCGGGTCGTACTCGTAGAAGCGGCCGTCTTCCGAACCGACGTAGATTTTTTTGTTGACGTAGGCGAAGCCGTGGTTGTTGGGGCCGACCCGCGTTTTCAGGGTGGCAAAGTCGTCTCGTTCCGGCAGATACCGGCAGATGTTGCCCCCGTTGACGGTCGCAGTGTAAACCCGCCCGTCCGGCAGGCAGATGATGCCGCGCGGACTCTCGGCAGAGTCACTGAAAACAGCACGGTCAACCAGGCGGCGTTTTTGGACGTCGTAGATGAGGAAGTGCTGGTACGGGTGGGAAATGATGTAGAGCTTACCACGGGCGGGGTCGGCGGCCATGCTCTTGAGCGATTCGCGCGGGACGAGGATACCAAGGTCAACGCATCTTCTCTTGGCGGGATCGTATTCGAAAAGCCGGCCACCCGGGTAGGCGTCAGGGTAGGCGTTGTACCGGGATCGGACCCAATAGGCACAGTCACTGCCGAAGTAGACCTTCGAGCCGATGGTGCATATCTGGGTATGAACCTTGGTGTGAGGCAGGGTGCCCCGGTCCAGGTCGGGAGAGAGCCTATGGACGTCAGCCACGTCGGTCCATTCCTCGGTCTTCGGGTCGAAGCAGAAGACGTGAGCACCCATCGTGGCGAACCTCTTCCTCTGCTCTGGTGTGAGGCTCTGCCAATCCCAGTTGGGAGGGATAACGTTGAAGCCTGTCTCGTTACACGTTCCAAAGTAAACCTTGCCGTCCGGCCCGATGCCCAAGGCGGAATAATGTTCCTGGGGGCGCGGAGCTGGCACCCAACTGAAGCCGACAGCAAGCCCCCTGGCGCCAGCCGGGGCGCCAAGGGCGGCAGGGGCTAACAAGTCGGCCAGGGCCAATCCACCGACACCCAGAGCCCCCACCTTGAGAAATTCATGGCGGGAGATGCCGTCGCAAGAGCTCCCCTGCTTTGGAGCCACGGTCGCGTCATGACTTGCTTTCATCGTTTCCTCCCTTGATTGTTGTTTCTGGTTTGCTTCACCTTTAAAACAGTTCGGTGAGCGGCCTGCCCTCCTCCAGCAGATGGAACGGCCTCCCTTCGCGGTCGGTGGCGTGGAGGTCGTCGATGCCCATGGCGTGCAAGACGGTGCGGGCGATGTGTTCCGGCCCGACC
>CAZFGM010000996.1:0-2220 GCA_964518515.1 uncultured Alcaligenaceae bacterium
TTGCATAAGGGTCAGGCCAGGTTTTTCCTTCAAAAGAGGGAAAGGGCTGGGATATCCTGGGCACGCGGCCATGTGGGTGGGCCTGAACGTGGGAAAGCCCGAGGCTCAAAGTTCTCGCCTGCGGATTGGACGATGCTGGCCGGCCATTGACAGCGGGCCATAACTCGGGGATAACAGCCATGCTCCCCTGCCTTTTGTGTAAGAAAGGTTCGTTCATGTCTGCCGGCCGCCTGGCTTTGCCGCTCGGAATGTTGTTGGCTTGGTCCTCTTTCGGGTTGGCGGGTGACAACAGCGATTTCTCCCGGCATCGCGGCCGGGCCGGCTGGCGCGGGCCGGTGGAGGAGTGGTACTGGCTGTTCGGCAACCCGCGCCGCATCGGTCCCGGTTTCTTCTTTGGCGACGATCCATTCATGGACGCCGCCCTGCGCGCCCATCCGGAAACGCTGGATCACTTGTACAAATCGCCGCCGCGTGTCCTGGAATATCAAAAAGGCTCGCGTCCGGTTCTGGAAGAAGTGGTGCGGGAAGTCACCCGCGGCGGCACCACCGCGGGCCAGCGGGCCGACGCCCTGGTGCGCTGGGTGCACGCGCTGCGCGTCGATCCCAAGGGGGTGAAAGGCGGGTTCCGGCCGCGCTTGCCGAAGGAATTGCCGGCCGATCCCCATGCCCCCGAACAGGTGATCCGGAAGGGCGGGGGTTCGTGCGAGTGGGTTTCGCGGCTGTTTCTGTCGCTCTTGCAAGTGGCGGATATTCCGGGCCGCCTGGTCATTCGCCGGGTCCATACCCAGGTGGAAGCCTATGTGAACGGGTCCTGGGTTTTGTACTGTCCCTTGATGGGCGATCGCGGCGAGGCATTTCTGGGGAAGCCGGCCGGGAAGTTCGCGGGCAAGTCGGCCTGGCAAATCTACGATCCCAAAGACAGCAAGCAAGAATTCGCGGTCGCCTACCATTACCTGGGCGAGGAGAAAAAAGTCGC
The DNA here is from genome assembly GCA_964518515.1 of uncultured Alcaligenaceae bacterium. Classification (GTDB taxonomy): domain Bacteria; phylum Planctomycetota; class Planctomycetia; order Gemmatales; family Gemmataceae; genus CAZFGM01. The sequence goes on from CAZFGM010000996.1 coordinate 977, forward strand.
CTGGTGGAAAGCGCCGCCGAAAACGAAAGACAATCCGCCGGCGCCCTTTCCCGCGGCCAAACCCCAGCTGGCCATTTCTTTCGACGACGGCACGTTAACCCTGCAGCCGGTTGAGCAGCCGGGCCCGCCGGAGCCGCTCCACATGGTGCCGCCCAAGTGGAGAGTTCAGGAAGGACGGGCGCGCGTGGATTTCGCTCCGGGTTTGTTTTTTCACCTGAACCAGGCCGTGATCGGACAGGATGACTGGACCGACGTGGGCGTGGCGGCTACCCTCCGCCGCGCGCCGCATGCCCAGCAGGGGTCGGCCGGCGTGGCGGGAATCGTGTTCCGCGCCCGCGGGCAAAACTACAACGCCGTCTTGCTGCAGGACGAACAGGCCGTGCTGGTCGTGCGCCTCGAGGACGGCTGGAAAACCCGCGTGCTGGCGCGCTATCCCTGGCCGCTGCCGCGAAACGGCCCGGTCACTCTGTACGTGCGCTGCCAGGGCGAAACCGTACAGGTTTGGCTGGACGGCCGTTACCTGGGCAGTGTCCGCCAGGGTCTCTGGCCCGCGGGCCGGGTGGGGTTGGCCGCCGTCCAGACCGCCAGTTTCGACGATGTCCAGGTTTGGCTGAAACCCCCGGCCCCACCGCCTCCCGTGGCTGCAAAGGGAGTTTACACGACGGAAGAAATCCGCCTCGCCAATGTGTTGATCTGGGACCGCCTCCTTTTGGACGTGCCCCTTCCAGCCCGTGAGTGTCAGTCCGAATATAGCACCGACGGCGGCCGGACGTGGCATCCCGTGGCGGAGGATCATTACCTTCACGCGGCGGATCCCCGCTCCGGCCGATTGCGGCTTCGCCTGAAGTTGCCCGCCGATTCCGGACCGGTTCGCCTCGGCGTGCAATACCGCACCAGCAACAACCTGAAACTGGCGATGCCATGAAGGGAATGGCCATGCTTTAGGCAGTTCTGGTCCCGCAGCGTCAGGCCGGGGCATAGCGACCCGCAACCAGATCAGACGAATGATCGACCAGCGCATCAGGGGGCCAGGAATCAGGGGTCAGGGGTCAGAGGTCAGGAGTTAAGGGTTATTGTCAAATGTATGGTATCGTCCCAGGCAAAGCCCTGCAAATGAGTATCCTGACGCCTGACGTTACCTCCCAATAGAGAAGGTCTACAATGGATATGCGAACTTCAAACTTCAAGGCAGCTTCCCCCGCAAAGTACTGGTAGGCCTGCTGCAAAAACAAGCCCGCGTCGGG
>CAZFGM010000997.1:0-2219 GCA_964518515.1 uncultured Alcaligenaceae bacterium
GTCCTTCGCCCATGGTCTGCCGAACCAAGACCGCGAGTCGGAAAAGTTCGGCAGGGGCGGAAGTCTCCCCCAGAAAGATTTGCCGATCATTCGCCTAAGTGAAATCGGCAAAATGGTTTCCGGTACCGTTTTGTTATTACCCCCGTGAAACAGAGTGACCAAGAAGCTTGACCAGGGCAAACCTTCCCCAACCTCTTCAGGTCTCCCAATTTTACCAAACCCACACAGGGGATAACCAATTACTTGAACGATTCCCAGGTGATTTCTTCCGAATGGGTCCTTTTCACACCTACGAGCGGAATCCTCTTTGTTTATGGAGCCGGCGAATTAGACAGCCTGACCCTTACAACCCTTTTGCCGGTTGCTCATATTTACAATATGAATGTTCCTGGTTTTGGAAACCCCGTGGGAGTGATTTTCTCGTATAATATGAACGCTTTTATAGTACCGATTGCTTCGGAAAAAGTTAAGGCCGGAGAAGAGTTTTTTTCACCTTATAACCTGCTTAAGGATTGGACCATCGGTCAGATTCTTTGCGCTTGGGGGACTGGCCATGGATTTTCGTCGATTCCAACTCACTTCGCGCCACCCAGTTCGCCAAACTCGCCGCCGGCATGAAGCCCGGCACCTGGGCCGAGCTGAAAACCGAAGGCTACAGCGCCTGCTCTTTTTCAGACCGAAAGAAACCCATCAGCCCTTGCCGCCGGCCTTGCGCCGCAGTTTCCACACGTCGCTTTCCATGTTATTGCCGGCCACCATCCAGAGGGCGTTGTCGTGGACAAACACGCTGGCCGCGTGCCGGGGGCGCCAGGGGGTTTTCGGCAGTTCATACCAGTTGACGCCGTCGGCGGAATGCCAAACGTCGTTGCGGTTGGCCTTGGCGTAGCCCTCCAGGACCCACATGCGGTCGTCAAAGACGGCGACTTCGTGGTATTGCCGGGGCTCCCACGGGGCGTGCTGCACGTGCCGTTGCCAGGTTACGCCGTCAGGCGAGCTCCAGACGTCATTATAAAATTCGCGTTTGGTTTTCTTGGGCGTGTCGTAGGTGCCGCCGCCGAGAAGCCAGAGGCGGTCCTTGAAGACGACCTGGCCGCCGATCATGCCGCGGCTGGACCAGTAGGGTTCCTTGGGCGCCACGCGCTGCCATTTGATGCCGTCGGCCGTGTTCCAGACGTCGCGGTAAAAGACCTCGGCGGCGGGGGCCAACGAGGGAATGGTCTGCCCGCCCATGACCCAGATCTTGTCCTTGAATACCGCCGTGTAGTGCAGGGCCCGCGGACCCCACGGCACCGGCTTGCCCTTGTTGACGTGCGTCCAGCTCTTGCCGTCGGTCGAGTTCCAGACGTCGAAATGATAATGCCCCTGATTGACGTCGCCGCCCACGATCCACATTTTGTCCTTGTAGACGACGTAGCCGGCGGTGTGCCGGCCTTCCCAGTCGCGCTCGCCGTCAAACTTCTTGTCGCGGAAGCTGTTGGGTTTTTCCAGTTTCCAATCGGCGCCGTCCTTGGAACTCCAGACCTCGTTGTTGCAGATGCGGGGAAAGTGCTTCTTGTCGCCGGGGTTCCAGCCGCCCAGAAGCCACATGCGGCCGGCAAACACCAGGGCGCCGGCGCCGTCGCGCGGCGCGAACGCCGCCTTGCGGGTCACCAGCACCCACTCGTAATCGGGAACCTCCTGAGACGTGGTAATAGAGAAGAACTCGGCGCTCTGCGCCGTCGCCTGCGGATTGGCCGACGTGATCCGGACCAGCCCCTTCCGATGGGGTTCCCCTTCACCTCCTTGACCTTGAGGGGAAATGAAAATCGCCACCAGAAGCAGCAGGGAAGATTTTTTCACTGTTCGCATTTGACACTGGGCGGGTTAAGTCAGTCCCCTTACAACCGGTCGTTGTCCCATTGGCGAAGCTCGCCCGCGGCGGGCCGGCGGTGAGTCAAAGTGCCTTGGAAAGCGACCATACGGCCACCGTCGCGTGCAGGGCCTCGTTACCGGATCAATGCGAACGACGTGGTCATCGACAAATGGTTGGGCAATTTGCAGGTTATCATAGACGCCGCAACCCATGATGAACTTCTCGGGATCGGCGTCTGCAGGTGGTTTGGCCATCGGACGCCTCCTGGCAGCTAACCTGAAGTTAAGAATCGCACCGGCAAGCACGGCCTTTCCTATCTTATAACCCATCGGCGCACTACTTTGCTATGTCCGTTGTGATAAAAACG
>CAZFGM010000998.1:0-2219 GCA_964518515.1 uncultured Alcaligenaceae bacterium
CGAATTCGCTGTTTGGCATGACTCGGTTCTTTCAAGGTCGGCCACCTTGCATAAGTCTAGCGTGAAACCCCATGACAGCGGAGAAACCCCATGACGGGCCGGTTGTCCCTATGGGGTAGGCCGGCCATTTTTCATTCTACGGCTGCTTGCGGTCTTGGCCGGGGCGGAGTAGACTTATCCTTTGCAGCCCGGCACGGGGCCGGGCTGTTTTTTTCATTCGAAGGAGAACCGACCAAGGCTTGAACGTGGCCGCATGTTGGCCACGCTGACAATTCGATTGACGCGTGAAGCGTCCGGTATTTGCTTCGTAGAAAACCGCCAACCTGAGCCTACCGGCTCTTGAAGAGTAGAAGCAGTTACTTGGACTGAACGCTCCCGCTATGGGAGCGTCGGCCAGGTGCTGTTTTACTCTACCCCTTGGCGGGGGTTCTGCGAGCGGCCTTGGTGTCAGACGCTCCTTTTTTGCTTGCGGGAGTCAGTCCAATGATTCGCGTCCCTTGTCCATCCTGCAATGTCACGATCAAGTGTCCCGACTCTGCCGCCGGGAAGAAAGGCTCGTGTCCCCGGTGCAAGCAACCGGTTATCGTCCCCGTGCCCGAGGGTGGCTTGACTCCTCCACCCTGCCCGTTACCAGTGGAACCGATCTTGCCCCAACCGCAACCGAACGACCCGGCCGCTGTGTTTAACTTCGAGGCGTTGCCGCAGAATCCCTATGCCTCGGAAGTTGACGACCCAGCCGCTGTCCGGGAACGTCTGATTAAGGGCGGCTTGGTGGGAGCATTTGTTGGAAGTCTCGTTTTTGCGGGTATCGGGATTTTTCTTAGCCAGTATTGGCCGGTATTCGGAGATTTTTTGGAAAAGTCGTTGGCTCAACCATGGAGTCCGGCCCGTGAGAGCCTTATTCCAATTCACGTTTTCGTCTTTTCTATCGTGGGGTTTGTGCTTGGCGGGATTTTGGGGGCAGCGAATGATGTTCTTGTTCAAGACACCGGCAGCCGACGGCAAACCCCTCGGCAAAATTCCACGATCCGCCCGCGCGTCGAGGAACAGCAAGGAAACTGGAGAGACTTTCTAGGGTTCATCAGTGCGCTTCTCGGATCTCTCGCGGCTGCCTGCTTGCTGCTGTCCCCGTTCGCGTGGGAAAATCTGTTCCCTTTTACGGGGCAAACTCTTCATTCCGCAACCTTGCCGCTGGCTTTGGTTGGTGGGCTGGCCGGGTTTTTCGCGAAGGCCAAAAAGCGCGCCTTTTGTCTGCTCCTGAATTTTCTGTCAATCCTCTGGCTCTTACTTGTGGGATAGTGGCGAACCGATGGGGTTCTTTTTTACGCTCGCCCACTACAGGGGGAAATCGGTGGACGTTGAAAAGGAGGGCCTTCAGTTCTTCGACCCATCAAACCCGGCCGGCAAGGACCTGGGAACTGTAAAAGCCACATGTGCGAAGTGCGGCAACACGATCGACGTGCCCGCGGATGGATCAAGAAAGAAATGTCCCCACTGTGGCGAGACCGTGAGAGTCAAAAGGTGAACTAACTCGGGACGGCCGGAGCCATGACCGGCCGGCTTGCCTGGCTGGACGTGGAAGCCTACACCCTACGGCGGCCGGGTGAAAGGGAGGGATGTCCAATGAGTTCAAAAAAATGGTTTTTCACTCAGGAAGGGCGGCAATGCGGTCCGGTTTCTTCACCGGACCTAAAACGGCTGGCTGACAAGGGCCTGCTTTTGCCTACCGATCTCGTCCGGCGAGAAGGAATGGCGAATTGGGTGAAGGCCGAGGGAGTCAAGGGCCTGTTCACAGCGCCTGAAAGTAATGAAGAACTTGCGGAATTTTCCAATGAGCCGAGCACCGAGGAAGAAATCGAGGACATGGAGAATTCCTCCCCTGCCGAGAACCGACCTTCCGCTTCACGACCCGGCAAGGAGCTGTATGGACTTCGTGAGCATATACCAGCGATGGTACTCAACCGACTGAGGAGACTGCCCAAACCACTTCAGGAAGAATTCCTGGAAGAGTTTGATAGGAAGCGAAAAACTTGGGGGGTTGCCTTTCTCGCCTGGCTCCTGTTGGGCTGGCATTATGCCTATGTAAATAAGTGGTTTTTACAGGCCGTTTACTGGATTTCCGCCATGTTTTGCCTCATGTGGATTCCTGTCTGGCTTCTATGGTGCTTTATTGACCTATTTCGACTATCCGAATTAGTCAAAGATCGCAACAAGGACCT
>CAZFGM010000999.1:0-2216 GCA_964518515.1 uncultured Alcaligenaceae bacterium
CAAGACCAAAAATCAGGGGAATACGCAAGGAAAACCATAGACCGGGAATTGCTGCCCGGTTGGTTTGGGCCAGGAACCAAAAAAGGGGAAAGTCCCGCCTCAGAAGGAACCGCGACTTTTCAAGGTCGGCCAGGTGATCATCGTCGGCAATGACGAAACCCCGGATTACATCATCCGCGACCGGGTCGCGATATATCCGGGACAAGCGATTTCGCTCGCCAATTTGCGAACGGCCGAAGGAAACTTGACGCGGCTGAAGCTCTTCGTGGTGGATGAGAAAAACGGCATCCGGCCCACGATTACTCTTCTGGAGGGACCGCCAGGGAGCGAATATCAAGACCTCCTCATTCAGGTGCACGAGAAGCCGAACAATCGCTACTTGTATGCGGCCACCGATGGGATTATCTTCCTTCTTTCCAAGAATCCCTACAAGTTGCATGAGGCCGTTGTGAGGATCAGGCGTTCCTGGTAGTAAGACCGGGGGGGTTGTCAAGAATTACCCCGACGCAGTGGAACATCGCACTGCAAATGGTTCAACCCGGGACTACGGCCCCCGCTCGCCGGGCGAAAAACCAGGCCTCGGATTCGGATTCAGGGTCCTTCGGGTAAAGAAGGGTTAAAAGTCTTGGGGCCGTCTCCTTCAAGCTGTACCTGGTGCGGCCCGGAGGTTGGTTCCGGGGCAAGCTCTTCTTTTTTGTTACAACCGTTCACCCCGGCAATACTTCCTGCCAGTAAGACCATAAGCACCAATCGGCTCAACATAGGTATCTCCCGCGCAAGTTTACGGAGCAATAAAATCCAGGTCCGCGGTCGTCCCATCATTCCAACCGGAAAGGCGCACATAGGTCGCCCAACCGGGGACGCCGTTCACCAGGCCGCTTTTCACGGCGCGCACGGCGCCGTCGCCCATGCAGAAATGCACAAAGGTAGGGTGGCGGCTGCTGAACGTGAACAACATGTTGCCGCCGCTGGTGGGCAAGCCCAATTCCGTGGTCAGGGAACCCGAGCCCATCCAGCTATGGGCAAAGCGGTGCTGGCCAGCCATGTCCCCCAGGGATTCGCCAAAGAACAGCGTGTTGCTGGTGCCGTCGGCGGCGGCGATTCTTTCCAGGGACGTCTGCGAGCGATTGGAAAAGACCCCGTCAAAATCGGGACGGATATTGAGCGCTTGCAGGACTTTGCCCAGACGCCCTCCCACGCCCACGTAATTGCTGCGGCCATAGTTGGCCCGGATGCGCAGGTTGACCAGGTTATAGCGGTTGGGCGGCAAGGCCACCGCGTGCAAGGCGACCCAGGCGTCGGCCGGGCTCATGGCATCGTCGGCGGGGCACAGGAACAAGGGGATTGGCGTCCTGGCCGCTTGATTGAAACTGGGGACGTTCCACCACCACCAATTCGTGCCCGGCGAAAGAACAGCATTGGGTTCCAGGTAATTCGAAGGCACCCCGGCCATCATTTGACAATACAAGGGGTCCTGTTCGACGTACGGCAGCACATGAGCCAGTACCCCTACCCATTGAATGTTGGAAGGCATGCTGAGTTGGCCGTTGGCTCCAACGATGTTGCCGGCCGGCGAAAAAGGCCCGAGGTAGCCGGGGGGCAATCTTTTGAAATCCTGATTGTAGGAATGAGCGGCCAAGCCGATGTTTTTCAAATTGTCCTGGCATTGCGTCCGGGCCGAGCTCTCGCGCACCTTGTGCACGGCCGGCACCAGCAGGGCAATCAAGATGGCGATGATGGCGATCACCACTACGAGTTCAATCAGGGTGAATCCCTGGGTCCTGGCTTTCATAAAAATCCTCCGCGGCCCGAAGCAAAATAATCCCGACAAGTATACGTCAGGAAATGAAACAACAAGGGATGGAAAAAGAATTGCGGCGAGGCGGCAAAAATGAGGCGGCGGCAAAAAACAGGGAGTCCGTCGGATCACACGGCGCCCCGTTGATGGCCAGGAATTGACCTGGCCCAAACAGCCGCGGTCGCTGCGGGTCTTGGCGCGTTCGGCGCGGGTTCGCGTCGGCGCGGGTCATCCGAAATTTGAAACCTCGCCCAGCACTCGCGTCAGAACACTTTGCCCCTTGGCACGAGTGAGCCAATCCACAACTCCCTATTGTTGTTGATCTTGCGACTCGAACAAGCTCGCTCGCGTCAATTCCCGGCACCCGGGGATATAAAGCCGCAATTGGTGAACTTGCACAAGCTTTGATTTGTCACCA
>CAZFGM010001000.1:0-2215 GCA_964518515.1 uncultured Alcaligenaceae bacterium
CCCGGAATTACTTCGCCATCAGCAAGCGGACCAACAGCGTGTTCTACTTCGGGGAAGACGTGGACATCTACCGGGCGGGCAAGGTGGTCAGTCACAAAGGGGCGTGGCTGGCGGGCGTCAAGGACGCGAAGTTCGGCCTGATGATGCCGGGACAGGTGTTGCTGAAGGCGAAATATTACCAAGAGATCGCCCCGCGGGTCGCGCTGGATCGCGCCGAGATTGTCAGCTTGCGGGCCACGGTCAAGACCCCGGCCGGGGAGTTCATGAACTGCCTGAAGGTGGAGGAAACGACTCCGCTGGAACCGGGCAACAAAGAGTACAAATACTACGCCCGGGGCATCGGGTTGGTGCAGGACGGCGACCTGAAACTGGTCAAGTACGGGACGGAGAAACCCAAGGATTAGAGGAGCGTTCGGCGCCGGAGGCCGGGATTGCTGTAGACTGCACCCCTCTCGGATGCCGCGCGCCACGTCAACTCGACCTTGCCGGCATTTCGATCACGGTCCCAACTCGACGGCGGCGGCGGTCTCGAATCACCAGAAATTATCGCGCTCGATTTCCACGCTCGGTAAGGACAACCGCTTAGAGGATCTGGAAATCATGGACGAGGCAGCTGGCGGGAGGAGGGAATCTTGCTTCGGGGACCAATCCCAAATTCGGCCGCTGAGTCGTTGTTCGAGAGAGCGGATGTCGGCTTGGAGTTGCTCGACTTTTTGTTGCAGCAGTTGTTCGCGTTCCTTGGCCTTGCGAAAGCACGACTCCCAATAGCTGGCGCGGAAGCGCAGTTCGAGGACTTGGTGGCGGTCTGGGGCAATAGGCGAACGGCAGTTAGCCAACAGGTGGGACAGGCGTCTCGCCTGTCCAGAACCGGCGAGACGCCGGTTCCACCGGGTAAGTTATTTCCTGCCGCTCGCCTTAGCGAGCCAGCAGATCCCAGCCGACGAGGCCGGCGGCGCTGAGGATGATGATAACAAAGGCGGCCACGTCCCGTCCACGGGTATGGAACTCGGCCAGCGAACGAAAGCGGCCGTCGAAACCGCGGCAGCGCATGGCCTGGCCGACGCGCTCGGCCCGCTCGTAGCTGCGCACCAGCAGGCTGCCGGCCACGTGGCCCACGGTCCGGTAGCTGTGCAGGCTGGCCCGGTTGCGGTAGCCGCGCACGCGCAGAGCCATGCGGATGCGAACCAACTCTTCGCCGAGAAGAAATAGATACCGGTAGGTGAGCACCAGCAGCTGGACGATCACTCCCGGAACGCGCAGGGCATGGGCGGCCTTGAGCGTGGCATCCACCGGCGCCGTGGCCCACAGCACCAGCATCAAAGTCACCACCACCACGGCTTTGATCACGATCAGCCCGGCGAGGCGGCACCCTTCCCGCGACACGGACAACACCCCGAGGCTCCAGGTCGGGCCGGCGCCGTGAAAAAAAGGCAGCCACATCACGAAAAACGCCAGGAACAAGGTCAACAGACCGATCCGGACCAGATACCAACGAGCCGGGACCCGGCCCAGGATCACCAGCACAAGGGCTGCCCCCAGGGCGCTCAGCGCCGCGGGCATGGTGTGCAGCAGCGGCACCGCCAGCGCCGCCAGCACCAGACCGGCCATCTTCCAGCGCGGATCGACCCGGCCAAGCGGCGACGCGGCGGGATCCAGGTGGTGCAGGGCAAGTGTCATAACGTATTGCCAATTGCCAATTGGCAGGAAAAAACAAAACCTTATTCTTCAATTGGCAATTGGCAATGTCTACTTCAAAAAAAAGGCCCCGGCGGGTTCGCGGGGGCCCGGAGAGGACGGTACGAATCAAGACCGTCGTGGCGCTGCCGCGCCGGAGCGGGCAAATTCCGCCCGCAGCTCGGCTTCGGCTTCGAACCAATCCTGCTTGTCGGTTCCGTGGGGTTGGCCACGCTTGCACCATTTCTCGTAGGCCCGCATGGCGATTTTTTCCAGCGGGACGTGGGAAGTCGGTGGCGTGGTCGGCATCGTTGCGGCACCCTGTCTGGACATGTGCTGTCCCTCCCTGAGTGAAAAAGTAGATTGGGGAACCATTCCCTTTATGGAGAAACATTCCACCAAATTCTTTTCCACTTCGCAAGCGGATTCTGCGAAAAAGCAGGTAAAAAGGGGAAACTGGAAAATCGTTCGTTTTTGGGGTAACCGTTCAGCCCCAGAGGAAAACGCGGATTATATTGCAACCAATACCATTGCGCTTTTT
>CAZFGM010001001.1:0-2188 GCA_964518515.1 uncultured Alcaligenaceae bacterium
GTTTCAGAAGCCACTCAAACCAAACAACCGTAGCGGTCTATTGTCCTATTGATTTAGGCAATCTCTTCAATCTCCGTTGCCACCATTCTGCCGTTTGCCTGTAGCGGTGCCAGAGTCTTTTCCCTTGTCCGCCTCCACACCTAGATAAATTCAACTGGTCGAAACCGCAAGCGCACCATCGCCCATGAATGGTTACTCAAAGCAGGAGTAACCGAAGCGGATCAAGTCGGAGTAGTGATGCTGCAGGTTCTTCATGGTGGACCTCCTTGGGGTGTTTTGACCCGAGCACCCGAGTGAGGTCCACTTTATTCCTGGGAAACCTTACGGCCATTTTTCTGAGGGGATACCAAGGGCACAGCCCTTGACTGGGACTTATGGAATTTTTTGCCATAAGAACAAAGTAATTACGGCGAATGAGATGAGTACCTAAGTCAAACTTGGTACTCTGGGACTTGTCCAGGGGTGGTTGCCGCTTGGCCCCGGCGACTTACGTCGCTCGGCTCGCCTTTAAGGTAATTCCAGGATCATTTTTTTTTGCGTGGCCAGGATTTTTTGCACCGCTTCCTCCGCCCAGGGGGTGGGGCAGACGCGTTTGGCGGCGGTTGCTTCGGTCAACAGGACCCCGCTGTCCTTCTGGAAATGGATCACCCAAAAAGTGCCGGGCGGTTCGCGGCGCACGCTGGCCAGCCGCGCCCCAAAAAGGACGCGGCTTTCTTGTTCCAGGTTCAGTTGCCGAAGCAGGGTAAGGTCATTCAGTGCTAAGCGGATTTTGCGACCACCCTCAAGTCCCAGGGGGTTCGTCCAAATCAATTGGCCGTCTTTGCTTTGCAACACCTGTTCGAACAGGACCGCTTTGCCCAAATAGCGCTGGCGAAAATCCGCCTGCCAATCCTCCTCGTCCGCCCCGGCGGCCAGGCGCACCAGGTCTTCCAAAGATTCCGCCAGCCGATCGGCGAGCACCGCAGTTTCCGCGAACAATTGCCGCCACTGCCGGCGTTCCAGCGGCGGCAGTAAATCCACTTCCTTGTTGCGTTCGCGGTGAACCTGGATGAGGATATCCGCCGCCAGGCGAAAATGGCCCGCCTCCAGGTGCTTGCGCGCCTTGCGGGTTTGTTCGGCCAGCGACTCAGACGAGGAAGGAATTACCTGGTGCGGCCCGCCGCTGGTGGCAAAAAACCACTGATAAAGAACCACCAGCAGTGCCAAGGTTGCCACAGTGGACAAACCAACCACCAACCAATGTTGCCAGGTTAAACCTGGTCCGGAAAGGTTGGCCAAACCCTGGCCGGCGATTGGCGGCAACGGACTGGCGGGAAAGACAAACCGCGCCGCGCCGCACGCAGGACATTTCACGATTTGCGCCTGCGGCCGGCGCTGGCCGGTAAGTCTCCGCCCGCACGCACAATCCACCTGAAAGGGGGTGAGGGTGGAGGGCGCAGCGCCGGGCGCGGAATGCCTGGCGAAAACCGCCCAGGAGGGTAATAGCCGCCGCAGGTTGGCGAGGAAAGCACGCATGGGGGTCAGAGTTTATTACCGACTGACGGGTGTGGGCCCAGGTGCGGGAAACAGGAAACATCACTCACTGTGGTTGTTTTTCTTTCACCGCAGTAAACCTTTCCCAGAGTAATTGCAGCACCTCTTCCCCTGTCTTCCCTGGCCACGGCCACTTTCCATGAGGGCAAGGCTCCTTCCGCAAACGATTCAGCGCTTCCCCCCGTAGGTTGGGAGAGAGACGATTGGCCGGCTCCAGGCACCGAATCAAGGAAAGGCCCTGTTCCTCAGCGATCTTGGTTGCAGGTCCTTTCACCAGATGACCTTCTTCCCAAAGCAAGGTTTGGATGAAGGACTCTTCCTCATGGGTTAGTTTGTTGAGTATCTGGTGGTTCATACCATGGGTACCCCTCGAAGGCTCGTTTTCCATTTTTGTTAACCATCTTTATTTTAGTGATCGCTGGCAGATTCGGATCCCGATTTGGATTTTTGGCCTCGTCTGCCAAAGCCTTTTCCATCCCCGCTACCCAAACATCAACTCCTGGGGGACCCCCAAACTTGATGTCCCTCTTCCGAGCTGTTCTTTTGGCGGGAGGCGGATCAGAAGGACCAATGTGCAACGAACCGAAACCCCGAAAGATCAATGGGACGCCGCAATAGTAACAGGTTGTCGCCCTCTTGCCTGCATCTATAGCTC
>CAZFGM010001002.1:0-2186 GCA_964518515.1 uncultured Alcaligenaceae bacterium
CTAGTGTCCGTCCGAAAAACTGGCTGGTCTGGAAAATTTCTGGGTTTTTCAGCGAATCCTCCAGTGAAGATTGTAGGTGTGAATTCTACAATAGCGCAAGAAACTGGGATTTTCAGGGAATTGAGCCCCAATCTTCACGGAGGATTTGCCATGCGAATGCGCTTCTCACCGCAACCCCGCCTGGATTGCCCACCCATCGAAGAGGTCACGCTGAATCTGAATTGTCGTGACGAGATCATTCCCATCCTGCGGGCCTTGCAGCACATCTACAGCGACAGCAAGCTGCGGCAGGAGGTCTTGGGTCTCGTGGGCAAGGACGTCAATCCCGAGACCAGCACCGAGCATGGTCGGCCGGGCATGGATTACTGGCAGATTACCGTGCTGGCCGCGGTGCGTCTGGGTTGCAACCTGGATTATGACAAACTGCAAGACCTGGCCGAGCAGCATCGCAACTTGCGCTTGTTCATGGGCATTGGCGATTGGGAAGAGAAAGTCGATTTTGATTGGCGGCGGATTCGAGACAACGTCTGTCACCTTCGGCCGGAGACGCTGACGAAGATCAATCAGTTGGTGGTGGCGGCGGGGCACAAGTTGGCGCCCGAAGCGTCAAAGAACGTGCGTGGCGACACGTTCGTGGTCGAGACGAACATTCACTATCCCACGGAATCGAGCCTGATCGGCGACGGCTTGCGAAAAGTGCTGCCGTTGGCTGCGGAGTTGGCGGAGCAACAGGGGTTGAGTGGCTGGCGTCAGCACGAGCATATTCTGAAGAACGTGCGCAAGCTGGTGCAGAAAATTGGCCGGGCGTCGCGTGCCAAAGGAAAGGGCGGTCCGGAGCGAGTGAAGAAACTCTACCGTGAGCTGCTGGACCTGACGAAGGAATGGTTGGGGCGAGCCGAGCAATTGTTGGTGAGCCTGGCATTCCAGGTCGGCGATTCGCGCCAGGAGTTATCCGTGTCGGCCATGCCGCCGGCCATGCGGTTGCACCATTATCTGGAGTTGACTCGGAAGGTGTGCGACACGGCCACGCGGCGGGTTCTTTTGGGAGAAACGGTGCCCAACGCGGAGAAGATCTTCAGCATCTTTGAGCCGGAGACGGAACTGATCAAGCGTGGCAAGCAGGCCAAGCCGATCCAGTATGGCCACAATGTGCTGGTGATCGAGGATGCCGCGGGGTTCATTTGCGATTACCAAGTGGTTGGCAAAGGGGTGCTGGATCAGGACCTGGTGCTTCCGGTCATGAAGAAGCTGCAGAAGCGTCTTGGCGGCAAGATCAAACGCGCATCCTTTGATCGATCGTTTCACACGCCGGAGAATCAGCAAGGATTGGCGGAGATTGTGCGGACGCCCTGTATCGCGGCGAAAGGACAGGACAAGGGGCGCAAACAACAAAAGGAGGGAACCGTGGCATTCCGTAAGGGAAGGAAAAACCATCCGGGGGTGGAATCGGCGATCGGCGCCATGCAGTCAGGCAACGGCCAGGAGCGTTGCCGCGACAAGAGCGATCTTGGTTACGAGCGCTATGTAGGTCTGGGCGTCCTGGGACGCAACTTGCACACGCTCGGCAAGCTGCTCCTGGCCCAAGAGGATGCTGAATGCGAGGCAGCTCAGTCCAAGCGGAAGGAAGCGGGCTGAGCGCATGGGGCGGGAAAACGCACGAGTCCAAGGCCCGGCAGGAGATGGTGCCGGCAACCAAGCGCGCGCACGGGCAAGTTGGTGACAAAAAGCCAATATCTACTGTCAACGGTGTGTCACTGGCCGGTGAGCCAGCGACACAAATTAAAAAATGCCCTTTTTCGGACGGACACTAACTAGCCCGACTTTCCTACTTATTCATGCGCCGAGTTCTAACTGAGTTGGCAATCGGAACTTACGTAGCGCGCATCCTTACCCTAAAATGGCGTTTTTCGCTGCTTCCGTCAGGCCAAGAATCGATAAAAGACGCTCTTGCAGTTCGTTGTGTTTGCTCAGTACCGTTTGCCGGCGGTCGCGTTTCTGTTGGCGGCGGGCCGGGTAGATGTTGACGATCTCGCGAATGTCTTGCAACTCGTTGAGCAACCGCTTCAGGGAAATCTGGATTCCGGCTTGGCGTACGCGGCGCCACATCAAAGCACGCAGCAACACGGCAATGGTGCAATACAAGGCATGCACCTGGATCTTCGAATCGGTCCAATGAAACATCGGCC
>CAZFGM010001003.1:0-2182 GCA_964518515.1 uncultured Alcaligenaceae bacterium
AAAGGCCTCGTCAAAAACGGCTCGACGTAAGTTATTTTCACGGTAAACAAGTACGGCACGGGACGTCAAAGGTGCGCGCCTAGACAAATCACCAATTACCTCATGGCAGTCTTTTTCTTCATCTTTTCATTCTTCTTGTTTTCCCCAGTTACCTTACCTGACCCTCGAAAAACCGATGCAAGTCTTCGGCGAGTGCTGCCGATGTTGAGTAAGCTTGAGCTGGATCCTTCCCGAGGCATTTCACGCAGATCCTCTCTAGCTCAGGCGGGACGCTGGGTGGAAAGGAGAGAGCTACCGCCGGATCGTTCTTGGCATCCAGTGATGTTAGGGATGTGCTGCATCCTGCAGGTCCTGCTGGGGCCGTTAATAAGTCATATAAGACCGTTCCGAGCGCGTAAAGGTCTGTGGCAGTGCTTTCGTTGTCGTTTTCTCCGGTCAAGCATCGTGCTAGGCGAAATCCGCCGAGCTTGGGCTTCCGGTCCTTTCCAAGCCAGATGTGTTGGGGGCCGATGCCGCGGTGAATCAACCCGACCTCATGCACATGGTGCAGGGCGCACGCCACTAACTCAACGACTTGAGCTGCTTCACAAGCTGACCAGGGGCCATCCAAGGTCTGCGTCAAAGTGGGGCCTTCAGCTAATTCCATGGCCAAGTACGCCCATCCTTCCTGCTCCCCAACTCCATAGCAGTCTAAAACGCGAGGGTGCCGCGCACTGGCCATTGACCGTCCCTCTCTGAACAGGCGCTGCTTTTCCAAATGAGCAGCAGGCAGGTTTGAGTGGATGACCTTCAGGGCCACGAGACGGTTAGACTGGCGTTGTCTTGCCTTATAGACAGTACGCAATCCGCTAGTTCCCAGTACCGTCAGCAACTCGTACATGAGTTCCTCGTCATGTTGGTCCAGATCCGGCATCAGCACGGAATCGTCAAGTCGGCGGTCACCACCAGGGCCAACGATCTAATCTAGCAAGAACCTCAACAAAAGGCCAATTTTACGGATCGATGATTCCTCGAAGCGTAATTGGCCCGATCCCGCCGCCAATGAAACTATTCGCCCTTGGCCGCATCATACTTATTGGCAGCCCATATCCCACTGGCAGTGCTATCCTTATCCATTTGCACCTCTTAACGCGGGCTTCGCTCGCAAGCCGCAATCCGAAGTAGATCGAAATCGGCAGGCGGTTCGCTTTGGCAAACAATAACTCGGCCAACGACAACATGCCGGCCCGCTCATGGGGGATTGATGATTCCTTGAAGAACACCTGGCCCGAGGGCGCCGCCGATGAAACCGTAGGTCCCTGGCCCCCCGCCAAGGGGTGTTGAATATGGCATCCCATATGCCACCGGCAATTCGCCCGGTCTGTGTGTAGGCATACCCGGAGGTTGTGGGCGAAGCGGATATCCTAGGAATGGAGGATGTTCGCGCAACCAATAATCTGGGTTTATCGGCAGTGGCCTGAACACCTCATCAGGCGGCTCGAAAGGCGACTCGGGCGGCAAAAAACGCAACGCAGGGTTTTCGTCCCAGCCCCCTTCTTCGAGCAATGTGGGGGGGCGCCGAACGAACTCCGGCGGCCTTGGTCTTGGTCTTGGTCGTGTCCGCACAATTTGGCCTTCCGCCGGCCCGCCAAGATGGCCATAGCCCATGCCATATCCTGGCATTCCAGGAATAGGATTGACAGCGCCGGGGAATGGAAAACTGCTAGCGTCAGGTGGTTCCAGCAGTTTCCCCATTTGGTACAGGACAAGAGCGGGCCAAATTGGTGGGAAAGCAGCGGTCGCGGCTCCCAATCCAGCACCAAGCCAATCGCCCTGCAGCGCATCAAGAAGGCCACCTAGAGCCGGTAGTGCGCGCCCCAAGAAATTGCCCAGCCAAGGAGGAAGCGTTCTACTAGCTGCTCCGCCGCGGGGGAAATTCCAACCACGAGGAGTTTTGATTGCGTCTACTGGGCCTGAAACCGTGGCCGTGCCGCCTCCTGGAAGCGCAACCGTTTGTGGTCCGATGTAGCGGCCTCCCGGAATGAATATATCGAGTTCGCCGTCCACTACAAAGAGTACAATAGCGCCTGGGGGCAGTGGCCTACCCACAGGAAGTCCTGCCCGAACTCCCGAAGTTCCAGCGGGTATACTAGGCCTTAAGCAAGCGTACCCAGACGGGTTCGGCCGGAAAAAAATCTGAAAA
>CAZFGM010001004.1:0-2182 GCA_964518515.1 uncultured Alcaligenaceae bacterium
GCCGCGCCCGATTCCCCAGGATTGGGCCATCGCCAACCCGGACCTGGTGCTGTCGATGCAGAAGGCCCACCGCATCCCGGCCCTGCCCCCCAAGGGCGGCATCCCCTACCAGTATTTCGTCCTGCCCACCAACTTCAAGAATGATGTCTGGGTGCAGGCGGTCGAAGCCCGGCCCGGCAACCGCGCCGTCGTGCACCACATGGTGCTCTACATTGGCGACCCCCCCGGCCGGCAGGTCCAGACGGGGGATCGTGACATCCTGGTCGGTTTCGTCCCCGGCAGCAAACCGGCCATCTACCCGGCGGGGCTGGGCAAGCGCATACCCAAGGGAGCCAAGCTGGTGCTGGAAATGCACTACACCGCCAACGGGACCGAACAGACGGACCTGTCGTCCATCGCCCTGGTCTTCGCCAAGGAGCTGCCCAAGCATGAAGTGCGCGTCCGCTTCGTGGAGAACCGCCGGTTCGTCATTCCTCCGCGTGCCGCCAATCACAAGGTAACCGCCGCGACCACGTTCGAGAAAGATGCCGTCGTGCTGAGCTTAACGCCCCACATGCATCTTCGCGGCAAGAGCTTTCTTTTCCGGGCAGTCTACCCCGACCGGGGCACCGAGATCCTGCTGTCGGTGCCGCGCTACGACTTCAACTGGCAGCACACCTACATTCTGAAAAAGCCGCTGCGCGTGCCGGCCGGCACGAAGATCGAGTGCGTCGGCCGCTTCGACAACTCGCCCGCCAACCCTAACAATCCCGACCCGGATCAAGCGGTGCGCTGGGGAGACCAAACCTGGGAGGAGATGATGCTCGGCGTGGTTGGTTATTATTTCCCGGCCGATCCCGCCACGCCCTCCGGCCCTTTTGCGACAAAAAGTTGTCGCCAAGGGAAAAAACTAACATGGAAAATTGCCCATGGAAAATCGCCAATTGGAGAAGAGGCTTCCAATCCGTCAGGAGTGTAACCGATGTCCTGCTTGGTTCTGATGTTCGTTATGTTGATCGGCGGCGGGAGGTCCATTCCCCAGACAGGTTGAAAGGCCATAACCCAAGGAGTCGCGCCATGTGTGGCAAAACTTTCAAGCACGCCCCGCCGTGGGTCCTGGTCGGCCTGGCCCTGCTCCTGGGGGCCGCGCCCGCCAAGGCCCAGCAGGGCAAGACCGCCCAAGCGACCAGCAAATTCGCCTCCGGTGGCGAAAAAATCACCGTCACCCGCTACGAGCCGGCCCTGCCCGGAAAGTACCCGGCCCTGCTCCTGGTGCACGGCCTGCAATGCGTCCAGGTCAGCCAGGACAAACTGGACTACCTCGGGACCAAGTATGCCGGGCAGGGTTACGCGGTCTTCCTGGTCCACTATTTCGACCGCACCGGAACCAGGGAGAAGGATCTCGGTCCGATTCACGCCAAGTTGAACGGGTTTGGCAAAACCGGCAAAATCGATGACACAACGTGCCGACTCTATCACGCCTGGCTGGACACGGTGCGCGATGCCCTGGCACACGTCCGCGGGCAGCCGAACGTGGATGGTGAGCACGTGGCCCTGGTGGGATTTTCGCTGGGGACTTTTCTGTCCCTGACGCTGGCCGCCGATGACCGCCTGGGCATCGCCGCCGTGGTCGAATTCTTCGGCGGAATGCCGGGCCACGTGCGGTCGCACGTCAAGACCTTGCCGCCGGTCCTGGGCTTTCACGGGGACCTGGACACCGTGGTTCCGGTTTCCGAAGCCCATGCCCTGGAGGAGTTGGCCCGGGCCAGAAACTTCCCCTTGGAAATGCATATTTTTAAAGGGGTGGGCCACCTGTTCAAGGGCCCCCAGGGAGAGTACCAGTTGCAAGCCGCTCTTCGGGCCGATGCGTTGATGGCTGCGTGGCTTCGAAACGATTGGGAAAGCCGTGCTACATTTGGTGAGAAATGCGGGTTACTGTCCCGGCCGGCGGGGATAAAACGGCTAACCCCGCAGTTCGTCAACGCGGCACCCGAAGTATCCCGGAAATAAGAGGAGCTGGTTGCGGGTTGTCTTTTGGGAAGGGGCGGTGAAAAGGGATAGGTTAACAACAGGGTCCGCCGGTACGGGTTTCCCGGCTTGACGGTTTCACCCGACAGCATGATAAAGGAGAAAGCCATGAACAATCGGGCTGACGACAGGCTTGTTTTTCTTGAGATTCTTTCCGATCCGCAGGAGGGCGGTT
>CAZFGM010001005.1:0-2179 GCA_964518515.1 uncultured Alcaligenaceae bacterium
AGGATGCGTTCCGAATAGTCCCCAGCGATATAGGAAAGCCGATCGTAATAATCCTTCTTCTCCCGGACGCAGAGATCCCGAAAGCAATCCAGAAAGAACCGGGCAAAAAGGCCCACGCCCATGCCGAGTTCGAGCACGTATATTTCCGGCTCCAGCTCGTTGGCTTGGTCTGCCGCGACCAGACTGTTGAAAAAGAGATGGGCAGCATTGCGAGAAAGCGTACCGTCGTTATTGATGATAAACGGCACCGGCATGCTGTCGCTAATGAAGGCTTTGCTGCCCCGACTACGAAAATACTGTCCACCGAGTTCTAGTTCCAGGCTGGTGCCCAGCGGGCAGAACTCCTGAACAACCTGGCGAGCGGACTGGGACTGCAAAAGGAGCTGTTCTGCGATATTCCCACGCTCCGTCGAGCGCGTTTTTTCAGCCATTCGAGAAGCAGTTGTTGCAATCACGATGTAACTCCCATTGGCCCAAAAATGAATAGAGAATGTCCCCTTAGGTTTTCCCCCCCTTAGGTTTTCCCCCCTTAGGTTTTCCTGTCGCTAAGAAAGGCTTTGCTGCCCCGACTACGAAAATACTGTCCCCCGACCTCCAGTTCCAGGCCGGCGTCCAACGGGCAGAACTCCTGAACAACCTCGCGAGCCGACTGCCACTGCGATAGGAGCTGTTCCGCGACAGTCTGACTCTTGGCGAAGGCTGTTTTTTCAACGAGTTGAGAAGCGTTTGTTGCAATCGCCACCATGTAACTCCCGTTCACCTGCATCGTTCGCTTTATTGGAATAGAGAATGTCCCCGTTTCCTCTGCTAGAGAATGACCCCGTTTCCTCTGCGCCCTTTTTTTTCTGCTGTATGCACAGAGGTCCGACGATGCCGGAAAGAGGCCACCTGTCTTGAAATCAGCTTTTCCGCGCAACTAACGCCGGCATTCAGGCAAAGATGACTTGCTTGCACTCAGTGGCACCCCCAATCATCATTCTCTGGTTCCGACATACCAAAGTTCCTTAAACACAACTTTTCCTTGCGCATCAAATTCAACGATACCACCATGCTGATCTCCTTGCCACAGCTTCTTTTTGACCTTAATGGATTTCTCGCGGTCTTCCTGTTTAACAGAAATCCACCACAAACCGCGGAAGCCACTTAGTTCAGCATCGGGCGTGCCGAGTCTGTTTTCAACATCCGCCTCTGTCATTCCGATTTTGATCTGCTCGAACTTCCATTCGAAAGTTTGACTTTGGTAGAAGACCCACTGCGACAAGATGGACAATAATAATACAAGAAAAAAGCAAAGCAGAAGACTTATGATGATTCTCTTTTTCATGCTAGAGCCTGCTACTGCCTGCTACTGCCTGCTACTTTAGCGCAATACCAAGGCCACGTAAGAAGGCTTCTCCTCCTGGCTGTGAAAAGACTCCTCTGATGGTCGCAATTTTTGCATCAACAAATCGCGCGTCGAAGAAATGTGACAGAGTAGCTCCAATGCAATGTAGGCCCACCTCATGTGCGATTGTTGCTGCTACGGCGCCGGCTGGATCCTTTGCCACAGCGGGATTTGAATCCATTTCTGCCTTCAAGTTGACAGGAAAGATCGTCATTTCAAAGCCAGCTCCCTGACCAATTCCCGGACCTCTTTGCCCGCGTAACTCGTCGATTCTGATGCTGACAGTATCTCCCTTTTTGAAGGCCGGCACGAGAATTGGAAAGCCACCGGGGTTTATAAGGCTTTGGCAGAAGATTGGAGATGGGACAAAGATCGGATATATCCAATTTGGCCGGAAGCCATTATTAGTCTTGTTCCAACCGACTTTGATTTTTTTTAGATCAGCTGCATTGTGGGAAATCCATTCGAGACCGAGCGTGTTCTTTGGAGCTGCAAACCTCTTTAGTATATCCTGGAAAATGCGGTCAACTTCATCCTTGATCTGTTGGGTGATTTGAGTTTGCATATCTTCATCATAATGGAATTGAATTACTCTGTTGTCCAGACCGCTGGGATCTTGGTAGTTCGTCGGCGTGTTACGAACGTACCGATACAAGTTGCTATCGCCCGCGACAATCCCCAAGCGGTCCTGGCTGATCCAGCGCCCCGTCGCCGGATCATAATACCTCGCCCGGTTGTATTGTTGTGTCCCCTACGAAATTGTTGCCACTTTTTTCTTTTTAATTGGTAAAGGAA
>CAZFGM010001006.1:0-2179 GCA_964518515.1 uncultured Alcaligenaceae bacterium
CTCGACATCGCCGTGCCGCGCGATTTCGATCCGCGCATCCACGACGGCGACCGCACCTGCCTGTTCAACATTGACGATTTGAAACGCATCCGCGAGCAAACGCTGCACGACCGCCACAAGCACGTGGCCCCGGCCGAGGCCATCGCCCTCCAGGAACAGAAACGCTTTTTCCACGACTGGGCGCGGCGCAAGAACGGCCCGGTCATCGCCAGGCTGACGCAGGAATTCGAAGCCCGCCGCCAGGCCATCGTCGAGCAGCTCCTGCAAAAGCTCGACGGCCGGCTATCCGAAACCGACCGGGCCTACATCGAAGGGGCCTTCCGGCTGTTGCAGAATCAATTCCTGCACGGTCCGATCTCGGCCCTGGCCGAGGAAGCGCACGAGGGACGGCAGCATACGCTGCTGGAGGCGCTGCGGAAGCTGTTTCGCCTGGAATAAACGACACGCTTCGCCGAACTCCAATGACCTATCATATCCGGAGCGTCCGGGTTCTCATCCAGGAAAGCTTGGCGGTCGATGCGTATGGGCAAGACCTTGCCGCGCCGTTGCAACTTTTCCTTGAGCGCTCCGAGGGCCTCCTTGAAAGTTGTGGGATTGGTAAAGTCCTTCACGTCAAGGTTTTCATCGAGCGTTTCGGACAGGACCCGAACGCTGGGCGGACTTTTGCCGGGGTTGCCTGGGTCAGCAACAACAGCCCGGGGAAGACAAAACAGAATCCAGCCGGCCAAAAGGGCCGTGCGCGACAAGGTCATCATGGTCGATTCCTTTGCATGGACAGGAAATGCACCAACCCGACCAAGCCTCGGAATTGTTTCCCCTCTAATGTACCCGATGCCGGGGCCAAGGGCCAAGCGAAAAATCAGCGAGCGCCGAGTGCAGGACATCCTGCACTCGCGAGCGCCAACAAGGGCAACCAGAATGCCCTCGCTGCCGCGTCGGGCTCCACCTTTTCCGGTCTCTTACCGCCGGTTGGCCGTG
The DNA here is from genome assembly GCA_964518515.1 of uncultured Alcaligenaceae bacterium. Classification (GTDB taxonomy): domain Bacteria; phylum Planctomycetota; class Planctomycetia; order Gemmatales; family Gemmataceae; genus CAZFGM01. The sequence goes on from CAZFGM010001006.1 coordinate 979, forward strand.
TGCTCGCTGTTCAGGCGGACGAAGGTGAACCGCGTCTTGTCCACCCAGACGAGGTCGTAGGTCTGATTTCGAATGCCCAGGCTCGGGACCGTCAGCGTCAATTTGTCGTCCTGGTAGGTGTAGGTCCCGGCAAAGGATTTGCTCGCTTCCCACATTACCGTGCCGTCCGGCCCGAAGGTGAGGGAGAAATAGCGTTCCTGATCCTTCTGCTTGAAGGTCACGGTCCAGGAACCGGCGATCGGCGAAGCGGGCAGCGGCTTGCGGTTGGAGGCCCGATCGAGGAACGCGCGGACCTCGCTGACCTCGATGGCGTAGCTGCCGGCCGGGTTGAAATGGGACACGACGCCGACCAGGCGCCCCTCGGCATCGACCAGCGGCCCGCCGCTGTCGCCCGGGGCGATGCCGGAATCGGTAAGCACGTGGCGGGATTCGATGTGGATGTCAGTTCCTTTGAGCCGCGTCCGGTAGAACAGGATTTGCTTGACGCTGCCGGTGCGGAAGGTCCACAGCCGGCCGGCGTTGAGGGGTTTCTGGTTCATGCCGGAGTTGCCGACCGAGAACACCGGCTGATCCTTGGCGGGACTTTTGTCGGCCAAGGATAGGACGCCGATGTAGGATGGCAGATATTGGAGCTGCACCAGGGCCAGGTCGCGCTTGCGGTCGCGGGCCAGCACCCGGCCAGGGATGCGGGAATGTTTGCGAATCAAGTCGCCCGACCAAGTGATGAGCCGGCCGTTGTTCCACGCCGGGAAATACACCCCGACGTGGTCGTAAGCGCGGACTACGTGCACGTTGGTGATCAACAGGCGGTTGGCGCGATCGACCACCCAGCCGGTGCCGTAGCCGAGCTGGCCGTTCTCCTTGGGAACGACCACAAAACCGGTCGCTTGCACCGTCTTGGCGAAAACCTCGGAATCGGCCTGGGTCGGTTCAACCAGCGCCAGAGCCAGAACCAGGGTGGAAAGTAGGCGGGTTTGGGGATGCCTTATCCGGAGCATGGAAATCCTCCTGCCAAGGGAAAGAGATGCGGTTCGGGTCTCGTTCTCTTCTCATAGAGCTGCGGAGGCTTGCTGTGACGGATAAAAGGCAAATTATGGGAGACTGTAGCAAAGTAATTTGGGAAGGAGGAATAGTTTTGGCTTGTTTTCAGCCCCGTTCACCAGGGATTTTTTTGCTCGTGTTTTTTAGACTTTCCGCCAGG
>CAZFGM010001007.1:0-2178 GCA_964518515.1 uncultured Alcaligenaceae bacterium
TGGCTGGAAAACCAAATGGCGGAGAATGGGGGGGGAAAAACGCAGGAAAAGCAAGAAAGTAATTTTTTCACGGGCCTGCTCCAATCAGTCTCACTTGGAAAAAGTGGTTGCCAATCAGCAGGAAAATGCTTTTGACGAGGGAGGCGCAAAATGTGCCACCTGAGGAGAAGAGTCCGATGACCGCGGAGAATTTTGACAAGGCCCTTGCCGGTTTGAAACAACGCACGCCATTTCACCCCTTCACCGTGGAGCTAATCGGCGGCCATCGCTTCGAGGTCGATCACCCGGGGGCTCTGGTCGTGCGAGACGGGGTTGCAGTGTTCATCTCACCAGGGGGAATACCCGTGTTATTTGACCATGAGAGCGTTACCCAGTTCGTGGCTGAGCTGCGGAAAAAGCGGAAAACGGGTGGCCAATAAAATGCCGCCGCACCAAACCTAACTTGGTAGGGACAACCATCGGCTGCCTGAGAGAAAAGCAATGAGCCAATTACGTTGGGCCGATCTGGTTGAAGCCGGGAAACACACGCGGAGACGGTTATTCCAGATCGGCCCCGCAAGCCTGCTTTCTCCCTGGCTGTGCCACCTGCTGGCGGCCCGTGCCGAGGCCAAGCCGGCGGCGGCTCGTCCGTTTCGCCGCGGCGCCGCGCGGGCGTGCATTATCCTGTTCCAGGTCGGCGGGCCCTACCAGTGCGACACCTTCGATCCCAAACCGCTGGCTCCGGAGGAAATTCGCGGCCCATTTCGGCCCATCGCCACCAGCGCTCCGGGAATCCGCGTCACCGAAGCGTTGCCGCGGATCGCCCGGCAGGCCCAGCGCTTCGCCATCGTGCGGTCGGTGCACCATTCGATTCGCTGCCATAACCCGGCGATTTATTGCAGTCTGGCCGGCCGCGAGGCCACCGACCCCATGGCCGTGTCCAACCGCACCAACGCCCAGCGCAGCGATCATCCGCATTACGCGTCGGTCTTGGCCCGGTTACGGCCCGGCATTCCCGAGATGCCCAACCACGTTCTCATTCCCGATTTCGTCTACAACGGCCCGGCCAAGTCGCCCGGACAGCTCGCCGGCTACCTCGGCGCCGCCTACGATCCCATGGTCCTCGCCGCCGACCCCAACGATCCGAACTTCCAGGTCGAGGGAACCGATCTGCCGCCCAATATCGAGCGTTCCCGTTTCCAGCAGCGGCAAACGCTGTTGCAACAATTCGATCGCCGGCAGCGCATCCTGGAAGGCACCGGAACCATCGACACGATGTCGGCCTTTTACCAGCGGGCGTTTGCCCTGTTGACGTCGGCGCGGGCCAAGCAGGCCTTCGACATCCACGGCGAGCCGGCGGCGGTGCGCGACCGTTACGGCCGGCACACCAGCGGCCAAGGCGCGCTGTTGGCCCGCCGACTGGTCGAGGCCGGCGTTCCGTTCGTGACCGTTTTTTCCCACACCCGCGTCGAGCGCGATAGCTGGGACACGCACAATCGCCATTATGAGTTGTCCCGGCAAACTCTCCTTCCCCAAGCCGACCAGAGTTTCAGCGCCTTGCTGGAAGACCTGGCCGTGCGCGGCCTGTTGGATGAGGTGCTGGTGGTGTGGATGGGGGAATTCGGCCGGACACCGCGGATGGGGATTCAGTTTTCCAACAACAGCAACAATGTGGGCGGCCGCGACCACTGGTGCAACTGCTACTCGGTGGTGCTGGCCGGCGGCGGCGTTCAGGGCGGTCGCGTCGTCGGCTCCTCCGACGGCCAGGGCGCCTACCCACGCGAGCGCCCGGTGCACATCAGCGACCTGGCGGCCACGATTTACCACGCCCTGGGCGTCGATCCGCGCGCCCAGCTTTACGATTTGCAGGGCCAACTTCGCTTCATCTGCGACGGCAACCCGGTGCAGGAAGTGTTTTGATTTCCGCCAAACGTCCGTACGGCCTTGCACACCCTCTTGTAACCCTCTCTGACCAGGGGTAAACTTCACCTTTGGGACACGTGCGCCGGAAAATGTCTTGAACAGGGATAGCGGCATGGCTCATTTCGTCATTTGTTCCTGTGGAACGAAGCTGCGGCTAACGTCGGAGTCGGCTGGCAAAACGGCCCGCTGTCCCAAGTGCGGAGAAAAGGTGGCCGTACCGCCCATGGAGAAACGCGGGAAAGGCGGGCTCCTCCTGCTGCTGCTGTTTCTGCTGCT
>CAZFGM010001008.1:0-2172 GCA_964518515.1 uncultured Alcaligenaceae bacterium
AAGTCCGGTATACTATGTCCTGGGACAAACGGAAGCTGGTCGTTACTTGTTCTGCGTGGTGATCCGCTTTCCTGACGGCAACGGCTACCCTGTATCCGCGCGGGAAATGACCGCAAGGGAGAAACGTCGATACCGAAAATGGAAACACCGATGAAGAAGTCCAAGCTGCCCAAGACCGATTCCATCGAGAAATTGGCAGAGTTCTGGGATACCCACGACCTGACCGATTTCGAGGATGATTTGGAAGAAGTCACCGAACCGGTTTTCGCTCGCGGTGCGGCGATCAGAGTTCATTTGGAATTTCGCGACGCCAAAGCGCTGAGGAAAATGGCCCAAGCGAAAGGAGTTAGCCGACAAGAGTTAATCCGTTCCTGGGTACTCCAGAAGCTCGCTCATGGGAACAAATCTCGCCGAAGCAAAAGGACCTGATTGTAAGGGTTGAAGAGTTTTTCACATTCATCCCCGTGCCAGCGCTCGCCGTACCAGATGCACCAAAAAATCCGCCGGCTCGATGCCCGCGGCCCGCAAGCAGCCGGGGAAACCCGCGTCGTCTTTGATGGCCGGATTGGGGTTCACTTCAAGAATAAAAGGGGCGTCCGGCGGGCGCAGGCGGAAATCGACGCGGGCGTAGTCGCGGCAGCCGATCAGGTGGAAGGCCTGCCGCGCCAGCGTGCCGAAGCGTTCGCGCAGTTCGGGCGTCAGGTCGGCGGGAAAACGCGGCGGCGTGCGGCGATCCTCCTCCGAGCCGGTGTGCCATTTGCTCGCGTAGGTAACGATCGGCCAGAACTCGGGGCCCTGGTCCTGGAACAGAATCTCCCCGGCCATGAAGCGCAACCCCTCTTCGGTCTCCCACAGGGCCACGTTGATTTCCCGGCCCGCGATGTATTCCTCCACCAGCACGGGCGGCCCATAAGTTCGCCAGAGAAAGGCGACGCGCCGGTCCAGGGCCTCCTGCGTGGTGACGACGCTGGCATGATCCAGGCCGACACTGGCATCGTGTAACGCCAGCTTGACGATCACCGGCCAGTTTAAGACACAGGGGAGAACGGGCTCTTGCTGGACCACGAAGAAATCGGCGGTGGGCAAGCCGGCGCCGCGCATCAGGAATTTGGTCCGGACCTTGTCGCGTGCCAGCGGCATGGCCGCCGGCGGCGAGCCGGTGAACGGGACCTTCAACCACTGCAAGATCCCCGCCACGTAAGCCTCCGTATCCCCGTCGTCCGGATTGCCCTCAAACAAGTTGAAGACCACGTCAGGCCGCAGGTCCCCCAGGATTTGCAGCAGGGAGGCCGGATCGCGGCCCAGGCCGAATTTCGCCACGCGAAAACCCGCTTCCCGCAAGACCGTCTCGACCTCGGCCGTGGTGGGAACGATGTCGTACTCGGCAAGGTAATCGGGATGGTCGGCGGACAGTGTCGGCTGGTTGTATAGGACCAGAACGTGCGGGGAATTCATGGAGTAGTTATAGACAAATTCGAAATCCGAATATCGAAATTCGAAACAAATTCCAAATCCGAAATTCGAAAACTCGAAACCAATCAAGACAACCCTTGAGCCCGAAGGGAAAGGAAGGGGGCAAGCCAATTACTTAAGACCGACCCCCAAGGCTCGAAGACTCGCCTTGGGGCTTGAAATGTTCCCGGGTGAACGACACGGTTTGTGTCGGGAACGGCCTATCAACGGAACGCCACGGAGGGCGTTCCTACTATTCCTTGTCCATTTTCGGCGGCGGGATTTCTTTTTTCGGCGGCGTTTCCTCGGGCCGCAGAGAACGAATCTTGAGATTGATCCGCTGCAGGGCGTCGTTGGCGTCCTGGACGTTCTTGGCCTGGGCGGCGACGCGCAGGCGAAAGGCGTCCTTGGCCAGAATTTTGGACTCGGCGGCCACCTTGTCCTTGAAGGCCGCGGGGGGTTCACTGGCCTTGGGCAGGTAGCGCGCGGTCTGTTCCAAACCCTGGGCGGCTTCCTCCAGGTCGGCCCAGCCGTTCACGTAGAAGGCTTCCAGGGCCATGGTCGCTTGGACGCGGGCGCGGCTCAAAATTTCTCCGCAGGAATAGACCTGGCCTTCTTCCGGGAGCGGTTTCAAAGGAGGACGATCGGGGGGCAGGCGGCAGGCAGCCACGGCAAGCAGGCACAAACCGACCCAGGCAGAACGAAGCATGACAACCTCCG